>JAAZWY010000002.1:38208-74802 GCA_014240455.1 Nanobdellota archaeon
GTGAAGGAAGATCACGAAACTTTGGTAACGGACGGCCAAGAAATAATGATTCTAAGCCTAGTGAAGGAAGATCACGAAACTTTGGTAACGGACGGCCAAGAAATAATGATTCTAAGCCTAGTGAAGGAAGATCACGAGGTCCAAGACGGTTTGGAAATAAGAAAGCTAGACCTTCAAGTTTTTCAAGACCTTCTAGAAACAAGAATCCAAAAGCAAGCAGGGTTGGTAGTACAATGCCAAATCCAAGATCTCGCTAATATTTTCAGTAAAGAAATTGTTATAAACAATCTTTTACTACTATTTTTATGGTAGAATTATCATTTTATGACGTTAAAACAAAGTCAAAATTTACAACAAGCGACTTTGAAGTCAGAGAAAAGAATGGAAGATATTTCGCAGTTTGTAAGTCTCCTGCAAAGGGTGCGACTCACGAATGCTGGAGAATTCTTTCCAAGAAACAAGCTGAAGAATTGAAATAATTCGGAAATATTTTGATTAATCGATACTTTAATATAGTGATATCTATATCGGGTTTTGTTAAAATGGCAAGAGATAGATTTGATGAATATATTAGATTTCGAAGAGAAGTTTCAGAATTTATAAAGGAAACAGATCAAGTTATAGAAGATCTTGAAGAATTTCCTTATGGAAAGATTGCAAAGATAATTAATACTTGTTCTACACAAATTAGAGGACTTACAACTTCTGGTTCGGAACAAATGAGTCATAATGAGAAGCGAACACGAGCATCTGAATATCTTAATCGTGCAATGGAAAGAATCCTTGATGAAAATTATCTTGGACTAACTTTTGCAGCTGATAGTGACAGTTTTGATTTGATGAATCGAATTTCTGGAAAATTGAGTGATACTCGAATGGAAAACGGTAAAATTACGGGTAAATTAGTTGGTTATTCTAGGGACCTTGATAAATTAGAAAATTATATTGTAAAATCACAAGACTTGAACATTAATGTTGATTCAGATCTTGGTGACAATGATAACAACTTAGCTAAAGTAGATCCTGTTAAAATTGAATTGAAATATGTTACGCAAGCCACTCCTGACTCTCCTTGTGAGAGTTGTGATGGAAAGTGTAAGGGAAGATAATCGCTGTACTCAACAAAGTTTTTTAATAAGTACTGCGTATAATTATTTTGTGGTAGAAATAGATTATCGAGAAAGGTTAAGAATTAATAGAAATAATATTCTTCCTAAAGCAGATGTTGTAATTAATTTAGTTACTTCTGAACCTCGTTCTCTTGGTCAGATAAAAAATGCACTTATTGTACACGGTCACACTGACGGAGATAGTATTCGAAAATTGAAACCTTTACTTGATCGTCTTGAAGTTGTTAGATTTCCGTTTATGTGTTCTCCTGACAAGAAAGGAAATAAAACAGGTTGGGGTTGGAGATATGGTTTATTGGATAAAATTGTAGAAGATTTTGCTAATTCTCCTGATGATTGTAATTATATTAATAGAACTTCATGGTACCTTAAACAAACACTCGGAGATCGATTTTATCGTTCTTTATATCAATGAAAATATTAAACTGGAATACACACCCAAACAATAATAGAACTTCTCAAGCATTGGAGATGTTTGATGATTTATCTCCGGATATAATAACTTTACAGGAAGTTTCACCGGATTTTTTTGATGAAATTGAAGCTTATGCAAAGAGTAGATCCATGTATCTTGATCAGACTCTTGATTGGGTTCGTCGTGGAATTCCTTATTACTTGGTAACTTTGCTGAAAGAACCTTCAGCAGAATCCAAAGGTTTACCTTATGAAACTAGAAGAAATGGTCCGCTTTCCAGAGCACTTGGTTGGAAGGAAACTTTGAATTATTCGGTTTCTGAATTGGAATCTCAGACAATAATTAATGGGCATTTGGAACATCATGCCGGTCCAAGAACTCGGAGAAGGCAGTTGGATGAAATGTTAGATCATTTGGGGACGGGCACAAATATCTTAGGTATTGATTTGAATCAGTGGTTTCCTTTTGAGAAACGTAGTAATAGAAAACGCCTGCGCAAACATAATTTAACAGATATTGTTCGCGGGCGCACGATTAGTAATGGTTTGCAACTCGACGGAATTATTGTTAGTGAGGATCTTGCTCAAAGAGAATATGATTTTGAGAAGCAAGATAGACATGGATCAGATCATTATCCTCTTTTTGTTGAGTTTTATTAATATATTATTACTGCTAAGTGAAACGTTTATAATCGTTAAATCCGGTTACTGGTTATGGTTCAGAATGATGCTGATAGACTAATAAATTATAAAACATTGGCTGATGCGATTGTTAGATTAGTGGGTATGGCTCCAGAAGAATTTCCTGCAGCAGAAAGCATGGCAGATCATCTTCTTGGTTTTTTTGGTTATCAAGATAGAGTTATTGATAATATGCTAGAACCTACTGATAGAAATATGTTTTATCAATTTCAAGATTGGGGACTTCTTAAAACTATAAGTGAAGAAACCACGTTATGGGATGGTAGAGAGTGGCGGATTCATTATTGGTTGCTTAACACTGATAAAATATTAAATTGGACTCCTCCTGAAGAACCCGATGTAGATCCTGAAACTGTTAATATTTATGAAAGTCTTTCTCCTGCAGACTGGGGAATTGAAACATATGATGACGATGATTCCTGGCTTCCTAGAAAACGTGAATTTGATGAATATTAGACATTCGACAAATTGAATAAAGAATTATAAATCAAGTTAGTAGAGTATTTTTGTGGAAGTGTTAGAACTATTTAAATCATATTTAGAAATCCTGCGTGAGCATCATGCGTCTATAAATTCTGGTCGAAGGAGTTATGGTGAAGTTTCTAATGTTGAAGATTTTGGAAATTATTTGATTGTTGGAATTAAACTAATTGATAGAAAGATTAAGTTTCAATCTTCTGAACGAGTTTTGGTAGATGATGGTGATGCAATTGTTGAACATTATCGAAAAGGTAAGTATTATTTTAGAGTTCGACCAGATGTTGATTTTTCTCAAGGTTCAAAAGTTTTAGTTAGTTCAACTTCAGATTTAGTTTTTTTAGTTGATAATATGTTGAAGAATCTTGAGGAAGTTTCTAATTCTAAAGAATACTCTAATTTTGTTAAAAATCTTTATTCTGGAAAAAGTAATGAATCTTGGCAGATTAAAAAAGTTAGTAAACTTGTTGGGAAAGGTTTTACTGAAAGTCAGAGTGACGTTATTTCAACTGCATTGAGTCTATTGGATTTAGAAAAAGGAATTGTTCCGGTGGAAGGTCCAGGTGGTTCAGGAAAAACTGAATGCATTTCGGAGATTTGTAAGCAAGCGATTAAATTGAAGAAGCGTGTTTTGGTTTGTTCTGCTACAAATTTGGCAATAGATAATGTCTTGAGTAAACTTCTGGATGAAGACGGTGTTTTGAGAATTGGTTCTGATACTTCAATTGAACGTCCTGAAGTAAAAAAGTTTTCACTGAAGAACAAATTAGGAAAGAAATTTGATTATGATGCAGTTGTAAAAGAATCTCTAATCATTGGTTCAACAATTGATTCTGTTGGAATTCATTTGAAGCATGAAGAATTTGATTTAGTTATTATTGATGAAGCATCTACTGTTGAACTTTCTAAGCTTTTGATTGCTTTGTTGAAAAGTAAGCGTGTTTTGATTTGTGGAGACACTCAACAATTAAGTCAATTTATTGATCGGAAGATTTTGAATAAATTAAGTGCTATAATTCCAGAAGAAGAACTTATGACTTTACATAAATCGCCGTTTGAGATGATTTCTAAACAATGGAATTCTTCTGAAAAGACTTTGTACTTGCGAGATAATTTCAGGAATTCTAAGAAAGTTTTTGAATTCATTAATGATAATTTTTATGAGGGTCGAATGTTGTTTAAGTCTGAACGAGAATTTAAGGGAACCAAGGCTAAATCTCTTGTTGAGATTGCGAGTGCTAATGAGATAACTTGGATTGTCCCTCATAATTCGGATTTGGAATTAGACAATCGGGGAATATTTAATCCTGTAAAATTCTCAAGCGGTTTTAGAAATTCATATTTTAATTATGGTAATTTGATTTTGATTGTCACAATGTTGAAGGAATTATTGAAAACTTATTCTCCGAAAGAGATTGGAATTATATCTCCGTTCAACGCTCAGGTTTCTTTGATACGTGAGTTTATGATTCGATTTCCAGAGTATATTCTTGGACGCAAATACAAGAATGAGTTAGAGAAAACCAAACTTGGATTTTATTTGTTGAATAGCTTGAACATTAATACTATCAATAAATTTCAAGGTCAAGAAAGAGATGCAATAATTTTTGATTTTACTAGTAATGCAGATTTTCTTTTTAGAGATCATAAGAAATTAAACGTTGTTCTTGGTCGTTCAAAGAAGCAGATTCTTTTAGTTGGTCTTCCTCCTCGAAGTCCGGTTTATCAGAATCTATTTGAGGCTTCTACAACTTATGGTGATATTGATTTGGCAGAATATTCTTTGGCTTTTACTATGACTGATGAAGATGTTGCTGAATTTAAACGCGTGCGTGATTTGGTTTTATCCATTAAGGACTCTGACTTTTCACCGCGAGATATTGAGGAACACTTGAAGAAAGAGCTTGTAAACCAGGTAGTTGAGAAATACAAGAAGGATGTTGCTGTTTTTGGACTAAGTAACTCGATTAATGATGTAGTTTCTGACACCTTGCGTGAGTTTTTTTCCATGGATATTGTTGATGATTTAACGTATGATCAATTGGAAAATGAAATTGATTTGAAAGTCAAAGAAATTATTCATCAGAAAAAGCAGGGTCCTCTCTTTGGATTTTAAAAATATAAATGCCTCTTTCGAGGCATCGTTTATACCGAGATTATAAATCTCGTGACTGAACTGTCTTTCGTCCGTTTGCTTGTGCTCTGGTTACTGCATCTTTTACCATAGCAGAAACTCTTTCGCTAAGTGCGTCAGAGAAATTTCCAGCACAGTTGCATCCGGAATCTCGAACAGCTTGTCTAACTGCGTTTTGTACAACTAATCTTGCCATAAAACATGGTATAGGTGCTGATTTAAAAGCTTTTTGAGTATGAGGCTTGAGAGTGTATTTCAGGAGGTTTCAGAGCGATAAGCTTTAAAAGAGATGTAGGGAATGATATTTTATGCTGGAGTTCCAGAGCGGTCAAATGGGCTGGACTTAAGATCCAGTGGCTTAGTGCCTTCGCAGGTTCGAATCCTGCCTCCAGCAGTATAGACTTAGTTTGTTTAATAGAGTGTATTAGAGATGTTTAAGTGAGAAGTGTAATAAGAGAAGTTATTATTAGAAGATGTTTAAGTGATTAATATTCTACTTTGAGTATTTTTTTCTGTTTACTCCAGCCTTTCTGTTGTGAGGAATATAAAGCTAAATCCTTTATTAATCCAATTAAATAGTCGGGTATTGGTTTAAGTCCTGACATTCCGTTTACCATTTCTAACGCCTTAGTTGAAGAAATTAATACACCTGATTTGATTTCTTTGTCTTCCTTTAGATATTTCTTTAATTCATTAGATACAGGTATCTCGTAAATAAGAGTTGGATATTTCTTCTTCCATTTCTCAAAACTAATTTTTTCACCCCATTCTCCTGCTTCTTTATCTTCATGTGACAGATATAATGCCTCTAAGTTTCGGTCAGGTAATAAGGTTTTTTTAATACTAACCTTTATCAAATTCTCTTCTTTTTCTTTCAAAACCATAACAAATTTAGAACTCTGATATTTATCAAGGTTTTGAATTAGAGATGTTTAAGTGATTATTTTATTTTCCTAATATTATTTAATGCGACCTTTAGAACTTCCATTATTTTTATTTTATTTTCTTCATTTACATTTTTCTTTTCTATAATAGCGTTGAGGAGATTTAACAATTTTACAATATTTTTGTCCATAACAAGTTTAGTAAAAGGTTATTTATCAAGGTTTTGTATTACTCAGAACTCTCTTCTCGAGTTCCGTCTTTGTTATACTTGTAAACTTTGCCTTCTTCTTCATCTTTTGTGTTGCGATGAGCTCCGTCACAATAAGGCATATTCTTAGAAATACCACATTGACAGATCCATTTGTCACCGTCTTTTGTTTCAATCTTGAGCGGTCCTTTATCGGACATAATTACAATTCGTGCCATAGTATTATTAATAGTAAAAAGATAAAAGGATAACTATCTTGTGAGGGAGCAAACTTAATTAAGTTCAAGCGTTTCATAGTTTTATGAACTATAAAGAACTTTCTCGAGATTTGTTGGCGTTTGGAAGTCCGATATTTTATCTTTTGGTTTTTGCGAGAGCACTTGTTGGTCCTTATCCGTTGTTTACTCTACAATTAATTGTTGCAGGAATATTGATATTTTTGGGTGCAGCAATCTTTAGAGAATTGATTGATTGGTATGTGGTTCGTGCCGGAATCTTGGCTTGGTTAACAACTCTGTTTTATGCTCACGACGGATTTACTTTGTTTGTATTAGCAATTTTTACAGGAATCGTTTTGTCGGCATACCATCTTGAGAAGAAACTTGGTACGATAATCTGGGCAGTTGTTTCTGTGCTAGTTATTGGATTGATTTCAGTAACATAAATAAAGTCTTATTGATTTATAATTCTATGAGTTTAATGGTTGCTATTTTGGTGGTTATGGGAATACTTACTTTGATTGTATCTTTAGCTAGCGTTGGAATTGTTTCAAAACAGCCAGACCGGAGATTGTGGAGATATATGGACTCACGAGGTTTAATTAAATTCGAGAACTACAATATTATGACTACTGTTGAGTATGTTCGACTTCGAGAAGATGCTATGAAAAAGGGTAGAACTTGGAGTAATATTGTTGAGGGTGTTGCAGTTATTGGAACTGCCGAATCTGCGCGCAATAAAGTTAAGTTCTTAGGTAAGAATTCTAGACTTCTTTGGAGAGGATTACATTCCCGTAAGTTTGAAGGACGAAGAATCATGCTTGCTGAGGCTGAGAAGATTATTTCTGAAGAAAAAGGTAAACGGCATAATTAGGCCTTTCGGCACCTTTTTAAATTAAATTTAAGAATTTTGGATTATGGTAAAGCAAGAGAATGGCTACCACGTATGCGATGTCTGTAAATACAGATACGCAGATAATGAGCATGCTTTGACATGTGAAGATAACTGTAGAGCGGGAACTTTTGACCCTGAATTGGAATCTTATGGAATTCCTCCGGGTGAAGAAGCAGTTGCACAGGAATAGTTTTTTAAATTCTCGTACCTAGAATGGTTATGGCTAAAGCTAAGAATGAAACAAGATTGAGACCTCGATATAGTTCTCTTATATTAGTATTAGTTATTGTACTGGGCTTCTTCTTATTTGAAGCAAATTCTTACAATTCTGATGCTACCGGATTTCATGTAATAAATCCTCTTGCAAATCCTACTGAGATTTTTATATTTGAGCGGTCTGTTGATCTTGTTAAAGTTGATGCAGTGACTTGGATCCCTGATCAAAAATACACAGTAGATGAACACCGTTATTGTATTGCTGATTGTCAGGCCTTTGCAAATGAAAATGGGTTCGAAGTTATTCGATCACACTCTCGCACTTGGGGAGAGTGTCTTTGTGAGGTTGCGCTTTGAGAAAACCTAAATCTATGAGTGAACTTGTTTATCATACTCGTAGAAAGGATGAGTTCGGAACTGTTCGAGTTTGGGTTTTCAAGGAGAATTGTACTGAATGTGGCAAGGTTAAGATGGGAAAACCTGTTAATCCTAAAACTGGGAAAGTTAAATCACGATCAAAAGAATATGTTTGTTCTGAATGCGACCATAGTGTTGAGAAAGAAGCATATGAGGATTCATTGACTGCAAGTATTGAATATACTTGTCCTGAAGGTCATTCTGGTGAAATTGAAATTCCTTTTGAGCGGAGAAAGCTTACTATTAAAAATTTGAATACTGGGAAAAATAAAAGAAAACCGGGCGTTTCATTTAATTGTAAAACTTGTGATTTTGAAATTAAAGTTGTTAAGTTGAAGTAGAATCTTCAATGCGTTTTTATTACCGTTCTTGGCTTCGTCTTTCCAATATTTGACAAGACGCTGTTCCGTTTTCTCTGTATTATAGTTGTCCTTTATCTTCATTTCTTCTCCGAGGAGAGACATGAAACACACTAAGATATTGACACATGTCTTACTTTATATCAATATCCACTTTAATACACTCCATTATAGAAACCAGTTAAGGAATGCTCGAGAAGAGATTTGAACTCTTGACCTCTGCATTACCAATGCAGCGCTCTACCATACTGAGCTACCCAAGCATGAGTTCTGGTGTTTTGGTTTGTTTTTAAGAATTGTTATTTCATAATTTATCGACATATTTTTAAACCGTATAGTCAATCAGATATTTACAGACTGCGGGCCTGTAGCTCAGTCTGGTTAGAGCACGAGGCTTTTAACCTCGGTGTCGCGGGTTCAAATCCTGTCAGGCCCGTATAATAATTATTTTAAGCTTGTATTTTTTATTTCTTTATGCGAGATAAGTTTCTTGATGTTGTTAGATTGATGAAGTTTCATAAGAAACGTGATAAGTTTTCTTTGAATTTTTTGAAGAACTATTTATCGGTTGAATATTATCGAAAGGTTTCTCGGAGAGTTAAGCAAGGAAAATCTTCTGTTGAAATTAAACGAATGGGTTATTCTTTTTTGATATCTGGTCGAGATTTATTACCGCGCATTTATTCTTCAGGGAAGCTTGACAAGAAGTTTAACAAATTAGTTGAGAAGGAATTCTACGCTGAGAAGTATAAGCAGTTTTCAGGAAATTCTTGGTTAGTGCTACCTGAATTTATTGGTCCTAATGTTCTTGTTGAAAAGAGAATTAAATCCTTGTTGGCGTTGGTTTTATTTGCTCCAGATTTCAAGTTGAATATTATTGATGATTCTGGAGATGTTAAACCTTTAGTAAATTTTGTAAAGAGTCTTGGCTCAGTTAGGGCCAAGACTTCTAAGAAAACTATCAAGCGTAGCGATCTAAATATTATTGAGAAAAATGTTCGATTGGGAAAGTTTAGGGATATTGCAAATCGTGCTGGGAAAAAAGTTAAAATTGGTGAGGGCGATAAGTTATTCTTGAAAAGATATATTCGTGATGCTCGTAAAATTAAGGTTGAAATCTCTGATAAACTTTTGAAAGAGGTATCTTCTGATTTGATTCCGTTAGTTAAGGCTTCAGCACAGATGGAACTGAGAAAAGAAGTTAGTTTAGTTGATGTTGAAAGAATTAGAGAATTGAAATTATGATTAAGTAAAGCTTTTATTTTATTGGATTGGATTGGAGAACTAATGTTATGAGTAATGAATTGATTAGTGAAGTGCGTTATGTTGATATACGTAGGCGAGCTTATTGGAAAAAGTCAGTAAGACGGTATCAGGAAGAACAAAGTCTGGAAGATGCTTTTATGGATGAAGAAGAATTTACTAGATTGGAACATATAGTTACTTCTAGAAAAAATGTTCTTTCTGCAGTTCAAGATTTGGCAAATCACGGATTCATTAGTGTTCCGAGTAAAATAAATATGCGTAGAGACTATTTTAGGGCAAAAGATACTTTGACTGCTGCAGGAATTCTTACTAACGGTCGTTCTACAAGGCTATCTGACAAAGGTCGGACTTTTTTATTGGAATATGGGCGGAGAAATTATGATTCTGTCGAGGCATAAGTGTTTTATAGAATATTAGTATTTGTTAATTATGGCTTTGAGTATTGAAGCAATTATCTTTTACTTCTTGGTTATAGATAGTGTTGCTGGAAACCTAATTGTTTGGTTTTCTCCGAAACTTTTGAAATGGTATACGAATACTTGGAAGAAATTCTCTAGAGAATTTCCTGCAACTAAAGGCTGGATGGCTTTCTATCTTATACTGGTACTCTGGATTGGATATAGCTTGAATCGTTTAGGAATTGTGTAGAAAAGATTTTATACAATATTCGTATTTGTTATCTATGGTAATATCACAAGTTAAAGCTGAAAAGGCTGCATTAGAGTTAGGTCTTGGTGATGATTTTATTAAGTGGTTAAACAATAAATTGTCCTATCGGATCTTTATGGGTCGAATAACTGCTAAGCGTAAACGTGGCAGTCAAACAATTCAAAGACAAAGAGCTAATGAATTGGAAGAATTTGTAACAAATAAAAGATAATGTGGCAACATATCGTGAATGTAAAGATGCATTGGTTAAACTTAGAGATAGTTTTGTAGCTTCTAAGTCTGTAGCAGAAAGACAGGCACTTCTTAATACTGCAATTTCTGATCCTGATTTGAAAGATTGTAAGGCTCTTCAGCGATGGGTGGCTTGGGCATTTGAAAATATTGATTGGAAACTTGTAAAGAAACAAAAAAAGCGTTCTGGATTTTTTTCAATATTTAAAGAATGAATGCACCCAGAGGGATTTGAACCCGCGGCCCCCTGCTTACAAGGCAGGTGCTCTACCAGACTGAGCTATGGATGCATGAAGTTTGGTTTTGTTTTTGCTTTTTAAGAGTTTCGCAAAGTGGCGAGAGGGGGATTTGAACCCCCGACTTTCCGCTCATGAAACGGACGCTCTGCCATACTGAGCTACCTCGCCAATTTATCTCCCTCATTTGAGTTTATAAATATAACGCTTCAAGTAGGATAGCCTTATATAATTATTTCAGCTAAGGTTAGAATGGTAAAACAGATTAAATTGAATTATGCTCTTGGAGATTTAGAACCGTATATTGACAAAGAAACAATGAATATACATTATAATAAACATCATGCTGCTTATACTAATAAGACTACTGTGATTTTGGATGAATTGAAAATTCGTAGTAATAATCCAAAAGTTGTATTCAAACGAGCATCTAAGAATGCGAGTCTTAGAAACAATGGTGGTGGCTGGTGGAATCACAATTTCTTTTTTGAAGCCTTGAATAAACCTGCTTCAAATAAAATTTCAGCTGAATTTGAAGAGGTTATTTCTGAAAACTTTGGATCGTATGATAAATTTGTTGAGGAATTTTCAAACGCAGCTGCAACTCAGTTTGGCTCCGGCTGGGCTTGGCTCGGAAAGAAAAAAGATGGTTCTTTAGAGATTTATTCTACTTCAAACCAGGACAATTGTTTCATGGATGTAAATAAAATCTCCTCTATTCCAATTTTATGTTTAGATGTTTGGGAACATGCATATTATTTGAAGTATCAGAATCGTCGACCAGAATATGTTAAGAACTTCTACAACGTAATTGATTGGTCTGTTGTTGAGGAACGATATAATGCATAAGAAATGTTTGATTTGTGGTTGTGGAGATCATAAAGTAATTGGTTGTTCAAAGCACAAAGCTAAGAACTGTGGTTGTTTTAAGAAGTCAAAGAAATAGTTTTTTATACTCGGAATTGGGGTCAAAATTATGGTAAGAGATTGGAAAGATAGTTATTTCTCAGTTGATGAGCGAGAGCTAGAAATTATTGACTTTAATCCCTTAGAAGACAGATTACCTGATGGATTAATGGAGTTTGAATCAGGCCTATATGGTGCTTGGCCAATTTATGATAATAGTAATATTACTTGGGATTTTGAACCTGTATCTGGTGAAACAAATGTTATGCCTATGGAACTTGAGGATATAGATGCATTTGATTTTAGATTGTGGTTGGATAATAAACCGGAGAAATATCGGATCGGTATCTTGTCAAGATGTGGTGATGATGTTTATTTATTCATGAGTATGCCTCTTGAAGCTAATGGAGGAGTTTATACTTCTGCAGAACATATAAATCAATTTCTTAATATGTCTAGACAATTAAACTCTGTCTAAATAAAGCTTATATATTTCTGAGCATAGTGTTACTATGGTACATAACCTTAGAAAATTAGTTACTCAAATTAATGAGGATTTTGATAAATATAGAAGCTTGGCTGATCCTGGTCGGAAGTTGACATTCAAAGGTCAGCTTTCTGGAAAGATTCAAGAAGCTAGACGAATGGTTGCAGATATTCAGACTCGAGGTGGTGGAATTCCTGAGAAGTTTGGTGATTTGATTTCTACGAGCGAAATTAAAGAAATAAATGCTAAATTGAATTCTGTTGAAAATAGTTTGAAGAAGGATAAATTAGGTAGGCAATGAGTCAAATAATACAGGAAACTGAGATTGTTAAAGATAGTATGAGGGTAAAAAATCTAAATACTTTATTTAACCAACTTGGATCAAAAGAGTTTTACGGATTCAAATTTAATCGTGTTACTGACGATCGAGAATTCGAGAGTGTTGAGGTTAAGCCTATTTCTGAATTTAAAGCAAAGAATGCAGAAGATTTGATTTCTAAAATGGAAGATACGGATTTTACATATTTTGGGACGATGGATCAAATCAAAAACAAGTATCGATTGAGAGTTTACAATATTGTTAATCGTATAGAATTAATTGAATTCTTTAAACAACTAGTTTAATGGACGGGCCGAGATTCGAACTCGGGGCCTCTCCGCTGCCAGCGAAGCGCTCTGACCGGACTGAGCTAACCGCCCTTGAATTCCGGTTTAATTTTTAGTTTAAGAAGTTTTTGATAAAGTTTAAATTGTTTGACTGCTTCGTAAAATTATGAAAGCAAAACAATTAATGCGATTAAACGCCGCACTGTTTACACTTGTATTTGTGCTACACGGATTAAGAATATTAAATGGTTGGGAAGCGAACGTTTCAACTTGGGCAGTTCCAATGTGGTTGAGCTGGGTTGTAGTGGTTCTTGTAGGATATTTAGGTTGGAATAATTGTAATTTAAGTAAATAAGTGGCCCGACCAAGATTCGAACTTGGGATCTTCCCCACGTCAAGGGGACGTCATAACCAGGCTAGACCATCGGACCTTATTCTAGAAGTTGAATTTCTAAGTTAATATCACTTGGAATTGGTACTCTAAGAACTAAGTGTAATGCTCTTTCATCAGCTGCAAGATCAATCATTCTCTTGTGGATTCTCATTTCGTAGTTTTCCCAAGAAGCTTTACCTTCTCCTTGTGGAGATTTTCTTACAGGTACTTTAAGAGTTTTAGTTGGAATCATAATTGGACCTGCGAATTTTGTTTTTGTTTTTGTTGCAATATCCTTGATTTGATTGATAACTTCGTTTAGTTGATTCAAATCAGTTCCGTACAGTTTTATTCTCGCTGTTGGCATTGTACAATGATTTGAGTATGTTGTTTTAAAAGAGTTTTGGTTGACTTAGATGACTTTCTCAACTTCTCTAAAAATAGCCTTTATTGAGGGTTCTGCGTTGAGTTTATGGACGATCTGAGCACCATAATGTTTTAGGAGGGGTTTAGTCTCTGTTTTATACACTTCAAAACGATGATTGATTACTTCTTTTGTATCATCTGCCCGACCTTGTCCTCTCTTCATAAGCCGTTCCTTGAATACTGAATTTCTACCCGTAAATGCTATGACTTTAATTACTTCAATCTTATTTTTGATGAGTTTTGCTTGAGTTATATTTCTTGGAAATCCATCAAGAACTAGAATTTTTTTGTTGGATTTAATATAATTAAGAGTTATTTGGACTGCTAGTTTTGGTGGTATAAAATTGCCTTTGTTAATTAATGCGAATACTTTCTTTCCAAGAGTTGAGTTTTTGTTTAATTTTCTTAGAATATCTCCAGTTGATACGTGTTTGTATCCGAACTTCTTGGCAATCAGTTTAGCCTGAGTTCCTTTGCCTGATCCTGGCGGTCCAACAACTAAAATAGCTTTTTGCATATAGATAGAACACTCAAGTAGTATAAAAAAATTTAGAAAAAGTATTAGAGGCTCCGAAGAGCCTCATAAATTATACTTATTTTTTCAAGTCGATACAGACTCCAGCTGCAACTGTTCTACCCATGTCTCGGATAGCAACTTTTGCTAATTGTGGGAAGTCTGAGTTCTTCTCAATACAAGTTGGTCTTGTTGGAACACAAACAATTTCCGCAACGTCTCCGTTTCGAAGTAAGTCTGGGTTTTCCTCAAGAGTTTCTCCTGTTTTAGGATTGATTTTCTTCAAAATCTTTGTAACTCTACAAGATACTTGCGATGTATTAATGTGGAATACCGGAGTATATCCAATTGTTAATACACTTGGGTGGTTCAGTACAACAATCTTTGCAGTAAACTCTTTAGCTACTGTTGGTGGATTGTCTGCTGGACCTAGAACGTCTCCTCGTTTCATATCGCCTTTTCCAAGACCTCGAATAGAGATTCCGACATTGTCACCTGGACCTGCACTTTGCATTTGTTCGTGGTGCATTTCAATTGTTTTTAATTCTCCTGATTTACCAGAAGGCATTGAAACAATCTTTTGTCCTAGCTTCATGTCTCCAGTTTCAATTCTTCCGACTGGAACTGTTCCAATTCCTGTGATGGTATAAACATCTTGAATTGGCATTCTCAAAGCAAGGTTTGTTGGCTTCTCTGGTGGTTTCAATTTGTTAAGAGATTCAAGTAAAGTTGGTCCTGAGTACCAGGACATTTCGCTTGATTTATCCTTAATATTGTCTCCTTTCAGAGCAGCGATTGGGACAAATTCTATCTCATCAGCTTTCCAACCATAAGTTGTGATAAGCTTTTTGACATCTGATACTGCTGTATCATATTTGTCCTGAGCATAGCTAACCATATCCATCTTGTTAACTGCTACAATCAATTGTCCTACTCCAAGAGTTTTTGCTAGGAACGCGTGTTCCTTTGTTTGTTCTTGGACTGAATTGGTTGCTGCAACTACTAAGACAGCTGCGTCAGCTTGTGATGTACCAGTGATCATATTCTTAATGAAGTCCTTGTGGCCTGGTGCATCGATAATTGTAAAATAGTATTTATCGGTTTCAAACTTCTTATAAGTTAAATCAATAGTAACTCCACGTTCACGCTCTTCTTTAACTGTGTCCATTACGTAAGCGAATTCGAATCCAGCTTTTCCTTTTTCAGCTGCTTCTTGCTTATATTTGGATATAGTTTGTTCGTCTATAGCTCCTGATTCAAACAGGAGTCTTCCAACTGTTGTGGATTTACCATGGTCAACGTGACCAATGACAACTAAGTTCATGTGTGGTTTTTCTGCCATATTTTTACCTATTAGGCTTAACGCCGTGATTTGAGTTGATTGATGATGTTTAAAAAGATTGCGGTGTGAGTTGGTTTAGTTGGCAATTGCGGCGAATTCTAGAATAGGATTATAGCTCCATTCAAGTCTTCTTCGCGTGGTTGTGTGTTCTGTTGTTAGTTGATCTAATCTTTGAGCCACTTTTTCTAAGGAAACGTATTTTCCTTGCATTCTATTTCTTACATCGAATCTTTCTATTAAGTCATCTATTTCATCAATCCTTGAATCAATTAAAGAATATATTTCTCCACTTCTTCCAGTTGCTCTTGTTATTGAGGTGTTGAATAATGATTTTAGAATTGCTGCATAACCCGTTGTTTCTCTTGAGATTACTTTTACATCGAATGCTCGATTGTCTTGGCTAATCGTTGTTCTTGCTGTTTCTTGTAAATCTTCTTCGTTCAATCCTAAAAGATCTAATGCTGTTGACTGGACCAAATTATTGAAAGGTTTTATTATTTCTTTTGAAAGATGGTCATCAATTCTTTTTGCCTTGAATCTATCTAAGATTGTTCTTTTGTTTAGATTTGAGTAATTTGAAGTGTTAGTGTAGAAAGTTGTTGTTTCTGGAGATTCATCTGAGATTCCTGCTTCTTCAATTATTTCTTCCTCATTATCAAAATATATTTTTTGCTCGAGAGTTGGATTTGTTGAATCTTCAACCATTTCGTAGAAATTCTTTACTAATAATTCTGCATTTATTATTTTCTTTCCAGCTTGTTGTTCGTGCTGAATATAATTTGAAAGCTCACTAAATACTGTTTTGTATGAAACACTTGAAGTTGGCTTTGATTCAACTCTGCCTGAAATATCGCCAAATTCAAAATGTGTTCTTGTGTGTTCTTCTGGTCGGTTTTCTTTAGAATATCCGGTCAATTCTTTTAGTGAATTTGTAACTGTTGTGTGGATTGATTTAGCAAATCCTCTTTGTTGTTCTGCTCGTTTTAATGTTGCCAGTCCGCGTTCTGATATTTCAACAAGAGTTTCTGGAACTTTTAGAGCAATTTGTGTAACTAAATCCATGTGTTATTGTGGTAAATAAAACTTAAAAGCTTAATCAAGTTCCGGAACTGGAAGTTCTGCCTTCATTCCCTTTCTTTGTCTAATCTTTGCAACTACTCCATTTAGTAATTCTCTTGGAAGCGGTTCGAAGTTTTGGTCAACAAGGAACCATGCACCTCTACCTCTTGTGCTTTCTCTTAAAGCACCGGTGAAACCAAATGATTCTGCTACTGGAACTCTTGCGGTTATTGTTAATACTCCGTCTCCTTGTTCAGTGTCAACTAATTGACCTCTGTTGCTTTGGACTAATTTTGAAACTGCACCTAAATATTCAATTGGTGCATCGATTCTCATTGTTTGAATTGGTTCGTAAAGAATTGTTCCTGCCGTTAGCATTGCGTTGTAAATAGAATTTCTCATTGCTGGAATAATTTGAGCTGGACCTCTGTGGATTGAGTCTTCGTGAAGCTTTGCATCTTTCAGAGTTACAATCATTTTTCCACAAGGTTCTTTTCCGTATGGTCCGCCGTTCATAACTTCTCTGAATGACTCAAGAACTAATTCAATAATTTCATTAATATAAACAATACCTCGCGTACCGTCAATGAACATATTTCCGTTGTAAATTTCTTTTACTTTCTTTGCTTTGTCACGATCCATTCCTGCAGTTGTTAATGATTCTACAACTTCCTTTAGATTCTTCTTTCTGACTTTTACTTCTGGAACGTCACCGTTTGTTATTGCATCAAACATTTGATCAGTCATTGGTTCAACAATTACATGTAAGTGATTGTGTCTATTTGGAGATTTTCCTACAACTTTTGGAGATTCCTTTGCAACTGTTTCTCTGTAAACAACAATTGGATCTGAAGTTACAATATCAATTCCTTTTTCTCGAGTGATTAGGTGTTCTTTAATTTCTAAGTGTAGTTCGCCCAATCCGGCGATAATATTTTCTCCAGTTTCTTGGTTGATTGTTACTTTCAGAGTTGGATCTTCTTTTGATAATTGTCTCAAAACTTCAATTAGTTTTGGAAGATCTTGTGGATTTTTTGCTTCAATAGCTTTGGAAACTACTGGTTCAAATAAGTGTGAGATTGCTTCGAAACCTTCAATGTCTGCAGTTGTTACGGTTTCACCTGCGTGTGCTGCTTTCAATCCAACAATTCCTGCAATGTTTCCTGCCGGGACTGAATCTACAACTAATCTTGAACCTCCTTTAGCCAGAACAATTTGTTGTGTTCTTGCTGAAGTATCTGCATTAATTAATTTGACTTCGGAACCTTTCTTCAGTGTTCCTGAAAATACTCGCCCATAAGCAATTTCTCCTGCTTGTGGATCAATAATAACTTTAGTTACTACGAAAACTAATGGTCCATTTGGATTGCCTGTGATTAATGACTTTCCGGCTTCGGAATCAATATCTCCGTGCCATAATTTTGGAATTCTATATTTTTGAGCATCAATTGGTGCTGGTAAGTGATCTACAACCATATCCAGAACTGGTTCGTGTAAAGGTGCTGCTTTTAGCAATCCTTTCATATCATCTTTTTGGTAGAAATCGTAAACATCTTTGAAACTTACTCCTTTCTTTTTCATGTAATCAACTGAAAGTGCCCAGTTTTGGTAAGCTGAGCCGAAAGCTACTGATCCATTTTGAACAGATACTTGCCATTTATCTTTGAATTCTTCCGGTGAATATGATCTAATCATTTTGTTTACATTTGCAATAATCTTGACAAATCTTTCTTGCATTTGTTCAGGAGTTAATTGTAATTCTTTGATTAATCTGTCAACTTTGTTAATGAATAGAACTGGTTTTACTCTTTCTTTTAGAGCTTGTCTTAGAACTGTTTCAGTTTGAGGCATGCAGCCTTCAACTGCACAAGCAAGTACAACTACTCCGTCAACTGCTCTCATTGCTCTAGTAACTTCTCCACCAAAGTCTACGTGACCTGGTGTATCAATAAGATTGATTAAGTGAGGTTTATTTTGTACTTCGTGAACCATAGAAACGTTAGCAGAATATATTGTAATTCCTCTTTCAGCTTCTTCTTCATCAAAGTCGAGAGCTCTTTGTTTTCCAGCTAATTCTTGAGAAATCATTCCTGCTCCTGCAAGTAAATTATCTGAGAAAGTTGTCTTTCCGTGATCGATGTGAGCTGCGATACCGATGTTTCGGATATCATCAGGTCTCTTCATTCCGTCAAGAACTTGAGAAGTCATATCTGCTGCCATGGTTTTTTGTAGAGTGATAGTTTTATATACTTTTTGACAAGGCGTGGAGAATTATTTCTTGAACTCAACAATCAATTTAGCTACTTTCTTTCCGTCTGCTTTACCTGCAACCTTATTCATTATCTTTCCGATTAGTGCACCTTGGGGAAGGTTTTCATCATAATTATCTTTGATTAACTTTAGAAGTGCTGAATCTGACATTGGTTTGAATTCACTTATTATTTTGTCGAAGTCTTCTCCTTTCATGAATCGCTCCATTACTTTTGAAATTGATTCATTTGTAAGTCTTCCTTCATCGAGAGCTTTGAAAAGTCTTGAATAGAATTCTACTGGAAATATTCCTAGTTCGGTTTTTAGCTTTCTTTTAAGTTCTTTCTCAGTTGATAGTAATGTTGTTGCAACAAGTGTTGGATTCAAATTTTGCTTTTTCATTGCTCGATCGAAGACTTCATTCTTTTTTGAGTCTGCCATTCGTTTTGAAAGTTCATCATTCAGGCCTAGTTTTTTGTATCGATTTATACGCTCTGGAATTAATTCTGGAATATTCATTGTCTTTACTCTGTCCATATCAACTTTGATTGTGGGTATGTCTGTTTCCGGGTACATTCTTGATGCTCCAGGCATTGGTCTCAAGAATTTTGAAGTTAGATCTTCTTTTACATTTCTAACGTGGCTGTCGGTTTTTCGTTTCATATCAATCTCTGCCTTCTGTCTCTTTGCTTCAATTTCTGTAATCTTCGGAATTTGTTGTAAGTCCTGAACTCCTTTCAGTTCTACTCTTGCATGACCTTTGATTGAAATATTTACATCCTGACGAATTGTTCCTATGCCTCTCATAACGTTTCCAGTTGAACGCAGCATTGTTCCAAGAATTTGTGCAACTTCTTTTACTTGATCTGGAGTTTTCATATCTGGCGCTGTTGCTATTTCTAATAATGGAATTCCTAATCTGTCCAGTCTATATGTGACTGTGTCTTTTGTTTCGCCAGTTCTTCGTGCTGAATCTTCTTCCAGCACAACAGTATCGATTCCGACTTTTCCTGCTGAGGTTTTAATATAACCATCTACCCCGACTAAGCAAGTTCTCTGAAACCCTGAAGTATTTGATCCGTCTACAACCGTCTTTCTCATAACTTGGAGATATGGAATAATTCTACAATTTAACATTTTACAAACCAGAAGTCCAATGTCGAGCGCATCTTGATTAATTACTTCTGGTGGCTCTTCATCCATTTCTACTAATGAAGTATTGTTATTATGGACTTCATAAATGTACGTCAGCTTTTTTTCTGCTGCGTGTGCTGCTGCAACATCTACTTTTCCCATTTCTCCAGCAAGTGCTCGAAGTCTTCTACTTATTGTAAAATCTGGATTTGATGAAATTAGTTTTGATTGGCATCGTGAGAAAAGTTTTCCAGTAGCTAACTGCTGGTGAATTTCTATTCCTGATTTTAATCCTAAGTTTTTCATTAGTATAAGAATCCATTTGGAACGGATTTTTCTGAGAGTTCTCCTCTAAGATTTGTTGTCATTAAATCCCTAACTTTGTCTTTGTCTTTTTCCTGTCCAAGAACCCATGAAAGTTTTACAATTGCAGTTTCTGCAAGCATATCTCCTAAATAAACCACTCCGTGATTGAATAAATCTCGTCCTGTTGAATATACGTAAGGATCAACTTTTCCATAATTTGCTTGAGATGTCATTCCAACAAACATTTTCTTGGTGGCTGCAGTTATTGATTTTAGCCAAGTATTTGCAGATACATGTCCGAGTCCAGTTCCTTCAATTATTACCCCTCGATATCCTTCTTTTACATAGAAGTCTAGAATTTTTGGAGATAATCCCGGATGATATTTTATTAGAGCAACTTTTTCTTCAAATTGTGATTGAACATTAACTTCTCCTGCGTGTCTGAGATTTGATCCTCTTAATTTTTCAATCTTACCGGTTTTGAATAACTTTGCATAAGGCATTGAATTTATTGGTCTAAAGGTATTTCTCATAGTGGTATGCATTTTCTTTGTTTTTGTTCCTGGGTTTGCAATACAGTAATCGTCTGAAGACGTTCCATGTAGAACTGTTGCTACTTCTGCTATATCTGAATTAGCATAATGTGTTCCGCAGATTAAATTCATTGCACCATCGAAACTTCCTCGGTCAGATGATCGCTGTCCACCAACTATCGCGACAGGTTTTCCTAAACCTTCTAATGCAAAGGATAATGCTGCTGCAGTATAATGTAAAGTATCTGTTCCATGAGTTACAATTACGCCTCTAACATTTTCTTTGTTTAATTCTCGTCCAACAAATCCTGCGAGTTTGGACCAATCGTCAGGACTGAATTCTTCGCTGAACTTTGACATTGCCGGAGTTACTGAAATGTTTGCAATCTTTTTTAGTTCTGGAATTTGAGATAATAATTCTGCTGGTTTTGTTATTGGATGTACTGCGCCAGTTCTATAGTCAACTCGTGAAGTAATTGTTCCACCAGTTGAAACTAATGAAACATTTGGAAGTTTTAGATTCTTTTCTGCTTTTAGTTCTGGAAGTTTTTCAACCTGTAAATTTCCCGTAACTGTTACTTTTGAATTTCCTTTTGGAATTCCTACGTTGTATCCATTACTAAGTTTTAGGACAAAGATGTTATCATCTTTAGATTCGAGCAATATTCCTGAATATTCAAACCCGGCGTGCTTAATTCTTACTCGGTCTCCTGCAGAACTCATATTAAGAGCTTATAGTAATCCTATATAAAAATATTGAAAAAAAAGTAAATGGTACCCCGAAGGGTACCAGGCTAAGACGTCGTAAGACAACCTCGGAGGTGCGCCTTAACTATTATATGGTCTCCAAACCAAGTTCGTGGTTCATTTCTAAGGCTTGTGGTGATGGTCGTGCTCTTCCTTTTCCAAGGACGTACGGAGACTTTACTCCAGTTATGATTGTCATAATCCGAAGTTTTCCTCTCATTTCATCATCAATTCTTGCTCCCCAGATGACATTTGCATCTGCGTCAAGTCCTGCCGTTATGATTTCACCAACTCGCTCGGCTTCATCAAGAGTCATGTCTGGTCCACCTGTAATGTGGATCATTGCTCCTGTTGAACCATCGTAGCTTACATCCAACAATGGGTTGGATAATGCTCGTTTAGTTGCTTCATCAACTCGTTTATCACCATCTGCTTCTCCAATTCCTGTTACTGAAACTCCGCCAGAAGACATAATTGCTCTTACGTCTGCGTAGTCTAAGTTAATCAAGGATGGTACTGAAATGATTTCTACAATACTCTTAATCATTGTTGAAATTAATTCGTTTGCGACAGCGAATGCTTGTCTAATAGGTAAATTTCCTGCAATTGAAGATAATCGATTGTTGTCGATTACAATTACTGTATTGGAAACTTCTCTTAATTGCTTAAGTGCGAATTCAGCTTTGTCGATTCTTGCCTTTTCAATACTGAATGGCATTGTGACTACACCAATTACAATTGCGCCTTGTTCTTGTGCAACTTGTGCAGCTACTGGTGCTACTCCGCTTCCAGTTCCTCCACCAAGTCCAGCACAAACAAAAACCATGTCTGCACCTTGAATTGCGGCTTTCAATTCGTGAATTTGTTCTCGAGCGGATTGTGCTCCAATATCTGGGTTACCTCCTGCTCCAAGTCCACGTGTAGTGTCTCGTCCAATTAGAATCTTTTTGTCAGCTTCTCTATGATCTAAATGTAGCTTGTCAGTGTTTACAGAAATAACTTCAGCTCCACTAATACCTTTTCGGTATAGCCAGTCAGCCATGTTGTTACCTGCGCCACCGCAGCCTAATACTTTTATATTTGCTTGTCCAATATTTGAGTCAACAGTAGTATCGGTCGATGTCTCCATCGTGTCCAATGCGTTTTGTACAAGGAAATCCATTTCTTTCTTTCTCCGAGGTCAATAGCATTAATTTGCCTTTGACTTGTTTTAAAAATGGAACATTTAATTTAAAAGGGATTATATGTTGGACCATACAGGTTCCGAGTTTTTATTTTTGAAAACGAGTTACATGGTTGAAGTTTTGTAATTGTATGTTCCAGAATATAGTTTTCACTTTCGGATTAATCACTTAAAATGCTTTATGGTCTTTCCAATCTTTTTGATTAACTTGTGTCTTGTCTTTTTTGATCGTTGTTTGGCTCGCCTGATCGTGTTTTGTAACTTAGGATTGCTTGCAAGTGGAATCATCTTTGAAGATTTGTTTGATTCGCCCCATGCCTCATAGTAAACCAAATCTGTTGCTTGAATTTCTGGAAGTTTCTTTGGATGCTCATCTGGTTTTCCAAGTGCTACAAGTGCATGAACATTTACTTTATCCATCTTACCCGGTTTCTTAGACAAAACTTTTCTTACTTCTGATTCAGAAAATGCTCCAACCCACGTTCCTTGTAATCCATATTCTTGTGCTGCGATAAGTATATTTTGTATAATCGCTGAGGAATTTTGTATTGCATATATTTCTCCTCGAGCGCCATATAATTGAGTTAGTCTTTTTGGATTTGAACAAACCGCAATAATTACAGGTGCGTTTTCAATCCAATCTTGATCAACACACGCATCCTTTAGTTTTGTTTTTAGTTTGTCTGATTCTACTAACACCATCCAAGTACTTGGCACATTTCCGGCTCTTGGTGCACTAACTCCTGCTTCGAAAATATCAAATAATACTCGGTAGGGAATTGTACTTTTTTTGAACTTTCTAATTGAGCGTCGGCCAAAGATTGCCTCGAGAATATCCATATTTTTCTATATATTGAGAGAATATAAAGTTTTGCGAATAATAAGTCTTTTATTGGTCTTTCATCAATAGGAGCTATGGAATATTCCAAACTAGTGGAGATATATGAGGCTCTATCTGGAACTAGTAAATTGCTTGAAAAACGGGCAATAATTGCTGGATTTCTGAAAGGTTTGAATTCTGAAGAAGTTGAATCTGCAGTTTTGTTACTTGAAGGTCGGCTTTTCCCTGAATGGGATCGACGAAAGATTGGTATCGGAACTCAGACTGTTATTAAATCAATTTCAACAAGCTCAGGTAAAAGTGAGGATTTAATTAAAGCTGACTGGGCTAAAATTGGTGATTTGGGTCTTGTTGCTGAACGTAATATTTCTTCCAAAACTCAATCTACTTTGTTTTCTGGCAAATTGACAATTGATCAAGTTTTTACAAATCTTCGTAAGCTTTCTGAAATTGAAGGTGGTGGAAGTACTGGAAAGAAAATTGGTTTGATCGCCGAGTTACTTAGTGCTTCAAGTGGTGTTGGTGCAAAATATATTGTTCGGACTTGTCTTGAAGATTTGAGAACTGGTGCGGGTTTTGGAGTTTTGCGTGATTCAATCGCTTCAGCATTTGATGTTGAAGTAGCTAATGTTCAAACTGCTTATGATTTGACTACTGATATTTCTAGTGTTGCAAAAATTGCTAAGACTAAGAGTAATGAGGGGCTGTTAGCTTTGGAATTGTCCGTTGGAAATCCTGTGAAAGTAATGTTGTTTAAGAAATCAGAATCTATCGAAGAAGGGTTTGATGTTGTAGGTAAACCTGCGGCAATTGATTACAAATATGATGGGTTCAGACTTCAAATTCATCGTTCGGGAAAAGAGATTAAATTATTTACTCGAAACTTGGAAGATGTTACTTCTCAGTTTCCAGATATTGTAAAGATGATTGAGAAAGATGTTAACTCTAAAGAATTTATTATTGATTGTGAAGTAATTGGTTATGATAAAAAAACTGGTAAGTGGAAACCTTTCCAAGATATTTCCCAGCGAATTAAACGTAAATATGAAATTGAAGAAATGATTAAAGAAGTTCCAGTTATGATTATTGTATTTGATATTATTAATTTAGACGGAGAGAATTTAATCTCAATGCCGTTTGGTGAACGACGTGATAAACTTTCTAAAGTTATTAGAGAAGATCCTTTGGCAGTTAGTTTAGCTAAGGAAATTGTAACTGATTCTGTTGAAAAAGGTAAAGAATTCTATGCTAAGGCGTTATCTGATGGTGCGGAAGGAGTTATGATGAAGAAACTTGACAGTGTGTATAAACCTGGTTCTCGAGTAGGGTATGGAATTAAAATCAAACCAGTTATGGAAACTTTGGATTTGGTTGTTGTTGGATCTGAATGGGGAACTGGGAAACGTTCAAAGTGGTTAAGTAGTTTTATTCTTGCATGTCGTGACGGTAATGACTTCAAAGAGATTGGAAAAATGGGTACTGGATTCAAAGAGAAGGATGAGGAAGGAGTTAGTTTTGGTAAAATGACTGAATTGTTAAAACCACTGGTTGTTAGTGAGTCTGGTCGAGAAGTGAGAGTTAAGCCGGGAGTTATAATTGAGGTTAAGTATGAGGAGATACAAAAATCTACTAACTATGATTCTGGTTTTGCTTTGCGTTTCCCTCGTTTTGTTAGATTGAGAGATGATAAAGGTCTGAAAGATGTTGATGATTTGAAGCGTGTTTCAAAACTTGCTAAGAGTCAGAGAAGTCGTGGATAATTTGGAACAGTTTTTAGTTTTTGGAACAATGTTTCAAAAACATGTTCAGTTTTTGATATGGTGTTCCTTTCAGGAAACGCTTTTATAGTTGCGTTTCAATTATAGAACATGAAGGGAGATATTCTCAGTAAAGTATTTGATCCTAAGACTGTTGCAGTAATTTATGCACTTCTTGATAAGAAAGGTAGATTCTACTTGAGAGACTTATCTCGAGAATCCGGAGTGAGTCTTGCAACTGCCCATCGTATTGTCCAAAAACTTGTTTCAATTGGAATGGTTCGTAGAGATGAGAGTGATAGAATTAGATTTTATGAGATTGATAGAAGTGCCGACGCATTTAGAGTTCTTGCAGGAGTGCTATTAGATAAAGTCAAAACTCCGGCAGAAATATTGAAAGATCGACTTGGAACCTTACATGGCTCTGAACCGAGAATATTTACTGACCGAGATGATCCCAGTAAAATTGTTGTTGTTAGCTCATTGATTGATAAGCGTGACATTGAAGACATCACTGGCTTTGTAAAAGAGGAGATTGGGATTGAAATCAACCCAGTTTTGTTCTCCAATACGCAGTTTATTGAGATGAAAAAGGCTGGATTCGTTGATTCTAGGAAATTAGAGCAAGTATAATAGTTTTAATAGCAGAAATCATTAAAAAGAAAAAATAGCATTACTCATCAATGATAATTAACGAGGAATTCTTGAATAGATTACGACGTTCGTTTGGTTTGAATCTTTATGAGGTAAAACTTTGGGCTGCAATTCTTTCAAGAGGAGTTTCTACGGCAGGAGAACTTAGTGACATTGCGGATGTTCCTCGTTCGCGAACTTATGATGTTCTTGAGAGTCTTGAACGGAAAGGATTTGTTATTGTAAAACCGGAAAAGCCGATTAAGTATATGGCAATTCCACCACTCGAAGTTCTTGATCGAGTTCATGGAAAGATTCGGGCGGATTTGATTAATCATTCTGAAAGAATAACTAAACTAAAGGACTCTGAGATGATGGCTGAATTGGGAAACCTACACAAGCAAGGTATTGAGCCAATGCAAGTTACTGATTTTTCTGGAGCTTTGAAAGGTCGACACAATATTTATGATCAATTAAGTTATGTTTTGAAAGAGGCACGAGCTAGCATTGACTTGGTTACTTCTGAAGAAGGATTAGGCCGTAAAATTAGGATGCTTAAACCTCTTATTGAGCGTGCAGTTTCTCGCGGTGTTAAAATTCGAGTTGTTGCTCCTTCGAGTAATGTTGAATTAACGGAAATTATGAACGGTTTTGGAGAATTAGTAGAATTTAGAAATAATCCTAACTTGCGTGGAAGATTTTGTGTAGTTGACAAGAAACATATTGTTTTCATGTTGACTGATGATGAAGAAGTTCATCCTTCCTATGACATGGGATTCTGGGTAAAGTCTCCTTACTTTGCCGGAACTTTGAATAAAATGTTTGACAAAACTTGGGGCGCTGAATTAAGCCCTGACTCCGAATGAAGTTTGAGCGTTTAGATTATTTTCTGACAAACCGTAGAATAATTTTCCAAATAATGGTGAAGGTCTCTCATATTTTGTAACTCTGTAATCTTCCGCGCCAGATAACTCTGCTGCAATATCTAATGCTTCTTGTTTTCCACCGAGAGAATCAACTAGTTTTCTGCTTAATGCTTCAGTTCCTAGAAATATTTCTCCCGTTGATTGAGCCCTTACAAATGATTCGGTTAGACCTCTTGATGTTGCTACGTGTTCAACAAACATATCATTTAGAAGATTGATTTTATTCTGAAGGTATTCTCTTTCTGCATCTGAGACTTCTTTGTATGGTGATCCAGTATCTTTGTATTCTCCAGAAACAAATCTTTCATAAGATACGTTATAATCATCAAGCAGACCTGAGAATTGTAAATATGAACCTGTTACTCCGATTGAACCGGTTATTGTTGCGGGATCAGCTACAATATGATCTGTTGATGCTGCAATCCAATATGCTCCTGATGCTGCATTTTCTCTCATCCAAGTAACTACTGGTTTCTCAAATGCTTCAATTGCATTTGATATTTCTCTTGAACCTACAACAGTTCCTCCTGGACTGTCAAGTTCTAGAATTACTGCTTTTGTGTTATCGTTTTTAGCTGCAGATTCTAATTGCGAAATTACGTCATCAGAAAATGTGTCTGGTGAATATCCGTCTGAACCTGAGTAAATTGTTCCAGTTATTGGAATTATTAATATTTCATCTCCAAACTCTTCTGCCGGTCCCGAGACTATCATAAATATTGTTATTATTGCGACAGTGTATCCAAATATTCTTAGTGCTTTTTTCCACCAGGTGTCTTTGAACGTATTTCTGCGCTTGAAAAACATGTATTGATATGTATTCTGTGGTATATAAGAGTTGCTCAATCCTAACTGTTTTAAACTCAGATTTTGGGATTATTTTATGCAAGCATTAATTCAAGAATTAGTTGAAACTAAGAAGCTGACTAAGAACAAAGTTGAATCCATTAAACGGAAATATGTTCGTGATGGAACTCTTGAAACTTTTCCTTTGAATGTTCATATTTGGAAAGCTTGTAATGATTCTCAAAAAGAAAAACTTCGTGCAGTTTTGAATACTAAACCAACTAGAAATATGGCTGGAGTTTCAATTATTGCAATTATGCCTAAACCAAATGGTTGTCCTGCAAGATGTACTTTCTGTCCTGAGGGTAAAAATGCTCCAAAGAGTTATACTGGTTTTGAACCTTCAACAATGCGTTCAATTAGAAATAATTATGATGCTTACAAAACTGTTACTGAAAGAGTTGCAGCTTTGAAACGAACAGGTCACTTGACTGATAAGAATGAAATTATTATTCAGGGTGGAACTTTTCCATCTTATGAGTGGGATTATCAGAAAGATTTTGTTAAGAGATCTTTTGATGGTTTGAATGGTGAGATTTCTGAAACTCTTGCTGAAGCTCAAGAGAAGAATGAAACTTCTGAAAATCGATGTATTGGTCTGACTGTTGAAACTCGACCCGACTGGATTTTCCCTGAACAGTTTTTGGAACTTGGTTGTACTCGAATTGAAATGGGATTACAATCTATTTCTGATGAAGTTCTTGAAGCAGTAAATCGTGGCCACACGGTTCAACAATTTAAAGATGCAGTTAAGGTTTTGAAAGAAGCTGGTTACAAAATTCTTTATCATATTATGCCGGGTCTTCCTAAAACTACTTTTGAAATGGATGTCAAAATGATGACTGAGATTTTTGAGAACGAAGATTTCCGTCCAGACATGTTTAAGATTTATCCGACTTTAGTTATGCCTGATACTGAATTGTATGATCAATGGAAATCTGGAGAATATGAACCAAAAGACGAGGAGTATTATATTAAAGTTATTGAAGAGGCTTATCGAAGAGCTCCGAAATGGACTCGATTGATGAGAGTTCAACGAGATATTCCTGCGCAGTACATTGGTGCTGGACCTAAGAAAGGAAACTTACGTGAATATGTTGAAGAGAATTTGATTAAGGAAGATTATCCAGTTAAGGAAATTCGATTTAGAGAAGCCGGTCAAGTCTACAAGCGAACTGGAAAAGTTGCTAAAAATATTGAATTGTTTGTTGAGAAATATCGATCAAGTGGTGGAGATGAATATTTCATTTCTGCTGAAGATAAAGAGCAAGATATTATATTGGGATTTTGTAGATTACGTCTTGGTGAAAGACCTGAAGCAATGATTCGAGAGTTACACATTTATGGAAGCGTGACTGGAATTGGAGACGAGGGTGAAGATACTCAACACAAAGGTTGGGGAACAAAACTTATGAAAAAAGCTGAAGAAATTGCTCGTGAAGCGGGAAGAGAAAAAATGTTAGTTATCTCCGGAGTTGGAGTTCGAGAATATTACAAGAATGTTCATGGTTACTCTCGAGATGGTTGGTATATGGGTAAGAAATTATAATCCAAAAGCTTCTTGGAATTCTTTCATCTTTTTGTATTCTCTTGAAAACTTTCTACCTTTTTCAGTTATTGTGAAATTCTTTCCTCGTTTTAATGGTTGTTCTTCAATTAGTTTTTTTGCAGTTAATTCTGCAACGTATTCTTTCATTAAAGTGTGAGAAAGATTTGATTTGTAAAGAAGATGAGTTGGTTTAATTGCTCCGCCTTTGTTGACAATCGCCAATAACATATCATTGATTATGTCAATTCTAGTTCTTCGCATTCTTCACCTTCCTAAATGTGAATAACATTGTTATGAATCCCGCAAGTTGAACTACTTGTGCAACCACATATGCAATTGGAATATAAATTGCTGGAATGAAAATTAACTGACTGAACATTAGTAATGTAAATGCTGCCAATGTTTGTTTTGTTTTCTTTGATTTATTTCTGAAGTAAGTTCTCAAAGTCATCATTGAGATGAAGAATAGGAAAGCTGCCGCAGTTAAGTGAAATACTAAAGTTACTTGTGTACTAAATACTGAAGCAATTAATACAAAATACATTAATAATCCTTTAACAGATTTTGAAGTCTTAGCCTTTCTTGATAGGACTAAATATATTCCTAGAAGTGCTGTCAGAGTTAGAAGTCTATATCCTAATAATCCTGTGCTGAAAAAATTACTTGCCGGTCCGACTGCTTGATGGACTGCTTGAGCAATTCCAAATGAATTCTGTTCAATGAAATTGTAATAAATTATTAGATTTGTTAATACTCGTGTTGCGAATGCTGTGGCAAGCATTGCGAATGCTACACCGAAATAGAAATATTTCTTCATGTTGCTGATTTTGTAGAATTTGTAGCTAGTTAATGCGATTAATGCCGCAACAGCCATTGTAACTACTTCAAAACCTGCGTCAATTCCTAAGAACCACGCTGGGCTTAGTATAAAGTTCGCCATTAATTACTATTTAGTGATACATCTTAAAAGGGTTATGAAAAGTCATTCTTTAGAGTCCGTTCATAATCTTTTATTAACAGAATATTGTACTATTTGTATGCCTTTAAGACCAATCATATTCTCTTGGATTGGGAAAATTTGATGCCGGGAATCCCGTCTATGCCGGGCGGGTTCCATTCATCACAACTCTTTTAAAGAAATTATTTGATACAACATTACAGCCCTGTAGTGTAGTGGTCAATCATCTGAGACTTTGGATCTCGGGACCCCGGTTCAAATCCGGGCAGGGCTAGAATTTTACTTTTTAGCTGCTTTTGCCACTATCTTTTTTTTTGTTTTGGAAGCTGTCTTTGTAGCCTTTGGTTTGGTTTTCTTTTCTTCTTTTGCTAGTGCTTCTTCTTCAGCTTTCAAAGTTGCTTCAATTGCTTTTTCTAACATTTCCTTGTATTCTTTTCGTTGCACTTCGATACTAGAAATTTGAGTATTCAAGTCAGTAATGTTAGTTTCAAGTTGTTTAATAAATTTAGAATTGTTAATTTCAATAAGTGATTTGTTGCTGTCAGGTGCACTGAAATTGTTTGCTAGTGCTTCATCGTAACTGAATTTTTGTTGTCCGTCTCTTGTTTGGAATGCAAATTCATGTTCATTAGAAAGAGTTTCTTGCGCTTGTTTGACAAGCTTTTGTTTGTGACGCAAGTAAATGTCAAGGAGTTTCTTTTGATTTAAACTCCAGAAATAAATGTACCACCACTTCTTTTCAGCGTCCTTTTCTTTTGTGTATTCAACGAAGCCAATGGTGTGTAGCTTGTAAAGAGATTTTCTTGCAGCATTAATCTTAATATCGAATTTCTCTGCAATCTCGTTTTCAGAAATTATATCCGTTTCTGAAAGCAGTTTAAGAATTTCCTGAGTCTGTTCATCAAGTTCGATGCCCATATCTTCGACTATGGCAGTTATATCTTTTAATTTTAACATGGATGCCGGGTTTATATTAACGCACTACTTCTAAATAAAGGTTGCGTCATGCTATAAATGGTAGCAGTATCGCTCCAATTAGTAACGCAACACTAAAGAAAGAAAGATACATAAAGATTTTGGAAGCACGCTTTTTGTCTTTTATTATTCCGAATACTGCGTCCTGTAACATTTTCCCACCGTCAAGGATTGGTATTGGTAAGAGGTTGAATAGTCCGATTCCTAAGCTTAGAATAAAGAACCAGTTTAGGAATCTTGAGAAGAAAATTAATGGGTTTGAATACCATTTCGTAGGTTCTAAAATGGGTTCATAACTGAAGCCGAAGCGCCCAATTTCAGGATTATCTGGATTCTGTGCTGCAGTTATTTCAAGGGTTCGGTCCTCTAGTTGGAAGGTCGCTGAATCTCCTGGAGTTTTTGAAGATAGAGCTGTGCTGAATTCTTCGAAGTTTGAAATTGGTACTGAATCTACTGCGAGAATTATATCTCCGTCAAGTAATCCTGCTTCTTTTGCAGGGAATTCTTCTGCAGTTCCTATAATTTCTAATCCAGTTAAATCAAATGCTCCGAATAGTGCGGGAGTTACTAAGAAGATCATTGTGACTGCTGCTAACGCTGCAGTAGTTATATTCGCCCAAGGTCCTGCTGCATACATTGAAAGTCGGTGTAGAATTGGTGCTTTTCTTAATTGTGCTTCGTCAGGTTTTACGAATGCAAAAGGCAGTATTGCTAATAATCCAACTCCTGCTGACTTTACTTTGATGTTGTGGACTCTTGCGATTATTCCGTGTCCGCCCTCATGAATTATTAACAATGTAAGTATTGCTAGAATTCCTTCCACTAAAGGTACTGTTATTTGTGATCCTGGAATCCTTAATCCGGGGATTACTGGAGATACAACTGGCTGAGGTGTTGGTTGAATAAATGCTCCGAATAAATAATATAGAATGTATAACATTCCTGCGTATCCAACTAATATTCCTAAGTATGACCAGTATTTTAAAATGGGACGAAATGTTTTTGCAATTTTGTCCATCAACTTAATTCCTTTTGTGGTTTCCCACATAAAAATAAGTCCGTGTCTCTTGAATTCTCCAAAAGTCATGACTAACAATGGTTAGCGAGATTAATAAGTTTATCCTCGTTTGTACTTAGAAATTACATCAATAGCGTCGATGTGTCCCATGAAAACTGCTCTGCAACATTGTCTCTTAAGACCTGCTTTATCTAAAGCTTTCTTTAGATCTCCGCCTTTCTTCATTGCTTCTTTGAAAGCCGGCCACTCTTGGGCAATCGGTTTTCCGCATGCAAAACATCTTATTGGAATTATCATTTTATCTATAGGATTTTTGTCGCTTAGCTCTTGGAGCTGATTTGTTTGGTTTGTGCGGTTCGTTTCTTCGAACGTCAGCTACAATTAGGTGTCTGTCGTAATCAAGATAAGCTTTCTTTAAGTCTTCTGACTTTGAGTGTTCAACAAGCGCTCTTGCGATTGCTAAACGTCCTGCTTCTGTTTGTCCTGATTGACCTCCGCCTTTTATGTTGACTTGGATGTCAACTTTCTGGGCAATGTCACCTGCGATTATGATTGGTTCCTGTAATCTTAATTGGAACATTTCTGGTTTATATTCTGAAATTGGAGTGCCGTTAATTTTAAGGTTTCCTTTACCTGGCCGTAAAACTGCTCGTGCTATTGCTCTCTTTCTTTTTCCACTAGCTATAATTACTTTTGATTTACTTGCCATATTTACCAATTATTGTTGCGAAGTCTCCAATCTTCATATATTTTGCGTATTTTAATTTTGATAGGTTTGCTGATTTAATTGTTTCTAATTTTGAATCTTTGTGTTCTTCTGGAATTCCTAAGTAGCACATAATTCTTTTGTATGCTGTAATTCCTCTTGAAGTTTTGTACGGAAGCATTCTTTTGATAGATCGTCTTACGATTCTATCTGGAATTTTTGGAGTAAACGGTCCGTGAAAAGGTTTACCGATATTCTTGAAGTTTTCAAACTTTGAGATAATTGTATTTTTTGATCCAGTAACAATTGCGTGTTCACAATTTACTATTACTATCTCTTCTCCTAACAATGCTTCTTTTGCGACTTGACTTGACAGTCTGCCAAGAACTAAGTCTGTTGCGTCGTATACTTTCATGCGATTATCCTTAATTTGTCACCCTTGTCGTCCTTTGCTGAAAGGTCGTGTAGGGAAACTAACTTTGAACCTGATTGTTTTACTTTGCCTAGAACAGCTTCTGAGAATCTCCAACATGCAATGTTAAGTTTCTTTGTAAGTTGTCCGCCTGCGACTAGCTTTCCTGGGATAACTACTGTTTCCCCGTCAGCATATTCATTCAAGCTACCTAAATTTACAGTAACTCGTTTTCTTGCAGGTACTGAAAGTTTATCTGATACTTGATTCCAAAACTCAGACTTCTTTCTAAGGCTAGCAATTAACAGCTTCAAGTGTACGTTTGTTGCGTTCATTTTTTCGTTTTTCTCCTTTGTTGATTGTGATCTTATGCACGAGACAGGATTCGAACCTGCGAAGACACTAAGTCACTGGGACCTAAACCCAGCCCATTTGACCGCTCTGGCACTCGTGCGTGAGGGTCTTACTTAACCTTCAACTCACTCAAGTTTGCTCCAATGTTAGTTAGAGCCTGCTTAAGCAGTTCTTTTGGTTCAAGCTGTCCCCAGCTTTCGATTACAAGTATGAATTTATTTGGTTGGTTTTTAAGCGTTGCTATTTCCTCGTCGTCTACCATTTTTCGCAATTTTTCAAGGTTTTCTGTACCTTTTGCTTTTGATGGATAGTGGAAGTAGTAAGCATGACCAGCAGACCATTTTACATGTTCTCTTCCTTGTCCTGGAATTGCTACTGCTCTAAACTCAACTTTTTGATTTTCTGATAGATTAACCAATGGAGTGTTTGGGTAAAGTATTTCTACGCCTTTTCCTTTAGTTTGTAAATCTGCTGAAGTTACTATTTTTGGTCCTTCAACATTTAATGTGATATCAATCTTTGGATCTTTCATCTTGAAGATTGATGCGTCTACTTTTAGAGGAACTAATCCAATTCTGTGAGCTAGAATTTCATCGTAAAGAACAGATGTGTTTTCTTTGAAGTAAACTTCTTCAACTGCGAAAGTTGGTACATCATAAGTTACTGTTCTTCGGATTAGATTCATTAATGCTTCTGAAGCGCCTTCAACCACAAGTTGAATTTCGCTATCTGTTGAATTAAGTATTTGAAACTTCATACTCGTCTCCCTCTTCGTCCGCCTTTCTTTCGGCATCCGCCGTGTGGAATTGGTGTAACGTCTTCGATCGATAATATTTTCATTCCGTTTCTTGTTAAAGTTCGGATTGTTGGTTGAGCTCCAGGACCTGGATGTCGTGAACCGTTGTGTCCGCCTTGCGCTCTGACTCTTACGTGCAGTTTTGTTACGCCTTTTTCTTTTGCGTTTCTTGCTGCTTCTTTAGCCATAACCATTGCAGTGTTTGCGTGTGCTTCTAATCTTTGTTGTTTTGTAAATTGACCTCCAGAAACTAATGCAATTGTTTCTGATCCAGTCATATCTGTGATGTGTAAGATTGTGTTATTGTAAGATGAGTAAAGATGTGCAACTCCTGTTTGTGTTTCTTTTGGTGCTGCCATTATTCAGTTTTCACCTCTTGGATTTTTACTTCTGCTTTTTCTTCTTCCTTTGAAGCTTTTTCAACTACCTGTACAAGTACTGGTGAAAAACCTTCTCGGAATGCTACCTTGCTTCCTGCGTTAATTAAGTGAGCTGAGGAAGTTATAACTTTTCCATCAACTGTAACTTTTTTGTGTAGAATAAATTGTCTTGCTTGATTTGCTGAATTTGCAAGTCCCATTTTGTAAACAACTGTTTGTAATCTTCGTTCAAGTAAATCTCTAAGTTGTAAGTTTAAAACATCGTCAGCACTTGCATCTTTTTTTACAAGTCCTAATTTGATTAATTTTGTAATAAGAATTTTAATAGCTGCTTCTTTTTTATCTCCTCTAAGACCTACAATATCTCTAGCTTGAGATCTGAAGTTTCTAAGTATCGCTTCCATCTTCCAGATTTGTTTCTTGTTAGTGAATCCATATTCTTGAGCTAATTTTTGTTCTTCATCTATTCGATCAGCTTGCCATGGATGGTTTGGCGATTGATACTTTTTTCTTTGTCGTCTTGCTAATCCCATTATTTAGTTTCCTTCCTACGAGTTGCGACCGTACCTGTTCTTCCGGTAGATTTTGTGGATTGTCCACGAACTTTCTTGGATTTTGCTGCGTGTCGTACTCCTTTGTATGATTTGACTTTTCTCATGAATCTTATATCGAATTGTTTTGTAAGATCTAGATCTGAGGATAGAATATGTTTATCTTCTCCAGTTTCTCGGTCTCGTCTTCGGTTCATAAGCCAAGTTGGAATATTATATTTTGCTGGGTTTCTAATAACGTCTTCAATTTTTTCAACTTCTTTAACTGTGTATTCTCCGCACTTCTTTTTTATGTCTAAATTTAGAACTTTACATACTGCATTAGCAAACATGTAAGAAGAGCCTTTTGGCTTTGTTAGTGCGTGACCCATTGGGACGTTTCCTCGTATATCTTTGTCTCCGAGTCGAATAATTTCTCTGAATTCATTATCAGCCATAGTCTCATTAATTTATGTTTACTTTTTAAAGGTATCGATGTAAAACCGCATTACGTGAGTTAAGTGTTCGGTGTTTTACCTTTAAAGGGTACGCCAAGAGTGGGATTTGAACCCACGACCCCCGAAGGGACAGGATTTCCAATCCTGCGCAATACCAGGCTATGCGACCTTGGCGTGGTTTTGGTCGTTCTTTTAGCTTTAAAAAACTTGTTCTTGCTCTATCTGAATGTTTAAATATTTGAAAGTGCATTAATATTTATGACAAAAAAGATTAAACGACACTTACATGAAGGTGAAGAGATTCATTATATTGAGCAACCCTCTTGGTTCAAATATCACAAACAATTGAAATGGTCTTTCTTATTGCTCCCATTGGTTGATGCTGCGCTAAAAAAATATAGTACACACTTGGTTATCACTAACAGTAGAGTTCTTTTGAGACATGGACTTATTGGTGATCATTCAAAAGGAGTTAGTTACAATAACATGACTACTGTAAAAGTTAATCAGAGTGCATTTGGTGCAATGTTTAACTATGGTCATTTACACGTTCATACTCAGACTGGTGGGCACGCGGACCTAAATTTCCACTTTATTAAAAATCCAATTACAGTTAAGAAACATATTGAGAAGCGAATGAGAGGTTAGAAATCTTTTGGAAGCATTATTGGTATTCCGTCTTCAATCTTGAAAACTCGTTTACACTTTCTACAAGTTAGTTTATCTTTATTGTAATCTAATTCTGATGGAACGTTATCTAACTTAATTATCTTTACATTATTTGATAAGACATAAATATCTTGAGATTCTCTCGCTCCGGGGATTCCTTCTTGAGTTAATTCCACCGCAGGTATATCTTGGGTATCATACATCTCACCGGTTTCTGTTACAAAAGAATATTCTGTAACTTCTGTAAACTTTCCAGTAGGATCTGCACCTATAACTAAGAAGACTAAAACTAATGCACCTACGATTATCCAAGGTAAATATTGATTAAAATCTGTTTTTTTCTTAGAACGTCTTCTAGGCATAAAACTTAGAAGACTTAATAGTATATAAGTTTAGGTAATTGGTTGAACGCCAAGAGTGGGATTTGAACCCACGACCCCCGAAGGGACAGGATTTCCAATCC
>JAAZWY010000003.1 GCA_014240455.1 Nanobdellota archaeon
AATGCAGTTTCTTCAATAGTTTCAACAACCTTTGGTTTTTCAACAACTTTAGGACGAACTTCAACAGGTTTCTCAATTTTAGGTTGTTCAATTGGTTTGGAAACTTCAAGCTTGGGTCGAGGAATCTCAATTCGAGGCTTAGGTACAGTTTTCTTAATCAACTCACGGGCCTTCTCAAGTGCACTTTTCTTCTTATCTTTACGATGAGTTTCTTCATTTTCAATCTCCTTCAATCGACGATCAAAATCTTTACGCTTAGAATCCAATTCAGGAGTTTCAACAACTTTCTTCTTCTGAAAATTACGAGCAGTTTTAGTACTAAGATTAAGCTCATCAAGTTTCTTCTTCAGCATAGCTTCTTGTCCGGCCAAATAATACAACGGAACAGAACCAACACGCTCATCACTCTGAAGGATTTCTTTCTTATCAACCAAATCAGACAAGTAAGCGCTAGCAACAAAACTATTTCCGCCAGTTTTACTAACTATCTGAACCGGCAAAGTAGGACCGTTCTCACGAATAAACTCTACAATCTTTTCCTTCATAAGAATCCCAATCTAACCTGCTATAAAAGAATTTGCCGGATTTAATGAATAACATGATGACCTTTTTTGGTACCAGTATGTTTAGCATGAGTATTTCTTTTTCGATTCTCCGGATGATGAATTACGTGACTGTGATCAATATCACCCATCAATGCATCAGCAAGTTTTAATCCACCAACCACTTCCGGAAGAATAACAACTTCAGCACCCGCATGTTTTAATTTAGAAACAATATTCTCATCATTTGCTCTTGCAGCAACACTCAACTCAGGATTCAATTCTTTAGCGGTCAAAATAGTAAGAAGGTTATCTCCATCATCTCCAATAACTGCTGCCAAAGAATGTGCATGCGCAATACCTGCTTGTTTCAATACGCTCTCATCATTAGCATCCCCTAAAATTGCATGAAACCCCCTACGCTTTAATTTCTCAACATTGAGCTCGTCCTTATCAATAACAACAATACCCTGTTTACCGTCTTTTAGTTTCATACAAACATTTCTACCAACTCGTCCGCCTCCACAAACAATAATATGATTCTTTAGATTTCTAACCATGCTTCTATCTTTAACTCCACCAAGCTTCTTATTAAATTCTCCGGATAATAGGAACTCAATCATTACATAGAAGACATAAAAGGCAAGAACCTCGCCCGCAAAAGCTAAAGTTACGAAAACTGCTTTAGTCCAAATTTCGGCATTACTCAAAGTTCCAGCTTCAATGTGTGTAGCAAAACTCAAAGATAATAACATTCCTTCCTGAGTATTAACACCTTGATCAAGTGCAATAATCATTCCACCACCTGCAATAAGAATAACTAATGCAAGAATTCCCATACCTAATCGGCTTGCCAATTTATCTAAGGGAACCTCAATTTTACCCATACTCAATTAAGCCTTCAGTTCAATAAAAAGGTTTGTAGATAAAATATTTTAGCCTCGCTTTTCAGAAAAGCGAGTGCACGAGGCAGGATTCGAACCTGCGAAGGCACTAAGCCAATGGATCTTGAGTCCATCCCATTTGACCGCTCTGGAACTCGTGCGTAGATTTGATTAATTTAAATCGTTTTTAAGTCTTATCATTAAGAATTACTTCAAAGCACGGTTAATCTTTTTCAAATTCGCTTGCAAAGCCTTCATAGAATTTTTTGAACCAGCCTTCTTGGAAACTTTCTTCTTAGCTACCTTTTTCCGAACAACCCTCTTCTTAGTTTTAATTTTCTTGGAAACGCTACGTTTCAAAGCCCCTTTCGGAGCAGTACTCTTGAGCATATATTTATTCAAAGCATGCAATTCATTAATCAATGAAGTTGACAAAACTTTTGCTTCTGCGAACAACTTATGTTTCTCTTTAACTAACAAAGACAAACGAGCAGTACTCTCAACAACATCATCACAAATTCCAGTCAAAGAATCAGTACAACTACTAACGCCCTGTTCATCCTCAATCTGTATATATTCGCCTTCAGACATAAATAAACTAAACTACAAGACAATAAAAAGATTTCTTGTGGTCCGCCACCGCAACTAATAAAAAGGACTGGTGTATCAAAATTACAATGGGACTTTTTAGTAAAAAGAAAGAGCAACCACAGCCAATGATGCCTAAACCAACAGCTCCATTCATCCCAACTCAACCTTCTCAAGGACCAAGTTTGAAAGATCAATTAACAATGAACAAATCACAACCAACAATGGCACCTCAAGGATTACCTCCACTACCTTCAGATATTTCAAAAGATGTAGGAAGCGTAGCAAAAAGAGTAAGCGCAATGAGTGATAAAGTTTCCAAACTTGAATCTGAATTACCTCCACTTCCTGAAGGAAATGCTTCAGAACCAACAGCTCAATCTACACCTGAAAAACCAACCGCATCACAACCAGGTGCAAAAGTATTTGTCCGACTTGACAAGTATTCTGATATTCTTAAAACAATAAACAATATGGAATCCAAGATCAATGAATTACAAAACGCTCTTGGAAAAATTACTTCAATAAAAGATTCTGAACAGCAAATAATCGGTTCTTGGAACAACCTGATTAATGAAGCAAGAGACAGAGTTGCAGAAGTAAACTCTAAACTTCCACCATTAAATCGGTAATAATTCTTTATCCGAAACCTTTTTAATCAAAATAAATCAGACCTACTTTACGGTCCGATGGTCTAGTCTGGTTATGACGTCCCGTTTACACCGGGAAGATCCCAAGTTCGAATCTTGGTCGGACCATACAATTTTTGTCACTTGCTATATATCTATCAAAAACACCTTCAAAAATTATGAGACGAATCATAATACTATTACTTCTGCTACCAACAGTTTCAGCCCAGATTGAAATAACCGAAATCATGTATGATCTACCTGGCGCGGATGGAAAACGCGAATGGTTTGAAATACACAATACTGGAAACAGCACTAATATCTCAGACTGGAGATTTTTTGAAAACGGGCAGCATCACAAATTCAAAAACTTTACAGACAATTTAATTATCGGAACGGATGAATATGCAGTAATTGTAAACAAGCCAGAGGCGTTTCTCAATGACACAAACTTTACGGGAAAAATAATAGACAGCGCTTGGTCTTCACTAGCAAATTCAGGAGAACCTTTAGTTCTAAGAACTTCAAAAGATGGACCAGTCGTAGTAAACATAACTTACCTTCCAACAAATGCTTCAGACGGAAACGGCGCATCCTTACAATTAATTGAAGATTCTTGGCAGGCTTGCGAACCAACACCTGGAAAGTCAAACACATGTCCTGAACCCGAAATAGAAGAAATCTTTGAGTCAAATCAAACAGAGGAAACAAATGAATCAGAATATATAGTTGAGTCAGTACAATCGGAATTTCAACTCGTAGAAGAACCTGAAGAAATTACAGAACCAACGCTAGAATTCAATAATTCAATCGAACCAGAAATACAATTACTAACTACACTGCCTGCTGAGAAACCAACAACAGTTCAAGAACCAATAATAAAAAACAAGTTAGTAAAATTAGCATACGAGTCAGAAAATAAAGGCCACATCGTAACGGGGTTTTATCTATTTCTAATGGCCTCACTATTCTTAAACATAATGTTAGTCATGTTCAAATAGTCAAATTTAAAAGCTTGTACACAAATCAAAATTATGAAACAGTCTGAAATCAAGAAATTGGTAAAAGAAGGACAAATTCAGATCCTAATAAATCTCCAAGTTCAAGGAAATAATTCGGAAGCAATTGACAAAGCAACAAGAAAACAGATTGATGAAATAGTAGAACTAGGAAAAGAAATCCGAGCAAGAATCTCTGCTCCAGAATTAATCGACCAAGAAAAAGGTTGGTTTTCTCAATATGCAGAAATTGAGTTATTAGTTCCAAATTCAGATACAATATTTGACATAATGCTAGATTATATGGTAACTAATATAGAAATTCTAGCACCAAAGAAAATCGAACTAAAAGCAGAAACACACCAAGACCGATTAAATGATCTAATTCTAAAATTCAGAGAATCCGAAAAAGCAATACTTCTTCTCGCAGCTCACAGAAAAATGCTTGAAGCTGAAGTAGAGACTCTAAAGAAACCTAAATCAAAAAAGAAAAAAAGCCCAAAGTCTAAGGAATAATTACGACTCTGAGCTTGTCTTTAACTGGTGTTGATAAAAGTGAACAAACATCGTTTGCATTCAAATCAGTACCAATTTCATTACATTTTATAACATTACTATCCGCATCCGAGGAAACCGAACAGTAAGTCGGCAGTTCTAGCTCCTTTAACGTTTGAGCTTCTCCAAGGCTCTGACCTATAAAAATCCCGAGTCCTAGAGATACAAATATACTAATCACAAAGATGACTAGCAACTTGTACATTGTTATTTCAAATCTTCCTGGTTTTCGTTCTTTCGCCATTTTATAACAACTCGACTTTGAAGAAATTTCATTACGTTGAATTCATTAACTTCATATCTGACTTCCTTACCTTCGCCTTCTTTACGAACAAGACCCTGTGCTTCAAGCTCTTTAACTTTCTTTGAAGCAAATGATTTATCCGTATCTAAAAGTTTAGCTAAGTCTTTGTTTCGATTCTTACCAAGAGATATTGCTGTAATTATCTTAAGATCACGAACAATCTTCTTAGTTTCACGAGAACTATCTTCGTCAGACATGATATCCTTAAGAAAGATACGAATAAAAATGGTTTGTTCAACAGAAACTACAGTAAAAAACCGCAAAACGGAAAAATGTTCCAAAAATGGAAGGAATCGCGTCAGTCGAAAAATGACAATAATGTTTTTAAACCAATTACACATACGTAGATTACTTAGACATGGAACTATGTTCTATGTAAGTAAGGTGATTAAAAATGCAGAAACAATTTGTCTTAAAGGCAAGAGAAACTGTAAAGAGAGTCGCAGCAATTACTGCTGGGGCTACATTGTTAGGAGCAACTGCAATGGGCGCAGTCGCTGCAGCAGACCTAGGTGACTATCCAGCACCATTCGTCGCAGACGGAGATTTGGTTGGATTAGTTGTTGTAGGATCAGACGCAGCAGCAGGCGACATCGTAGGAGCAGGTGACATTATTTCTACACTAACACAAGCAGCTGTTACAACTGTAGCAGGAACAGGAACAACCGAAGTTACGGGCGGGATATCGAAAGATGTACTAATCGGAACAGGTTTAAACGCAACAACAGCATTCAGTCCGACTGGAGTAAACGATGATGACGTAGCAACTTTAATTGACGAAGAAATTAACATTGATGTTGGAAGCGATAAGAACTACGATGTTCACGAAGCAATTTGGTTCAATGCAGGAGCCTCTGTTGAAACAGGTACAACTTCCGCAAGTCCATCTGAAAACTTTGGAGTGGACACATTCTTAGAATTGGATAAAGATTCCGTTAAGTACCAATACATCTTTGATGATTTGTTGGATACGAATAACTTCTTAGTAAACGCAACAAGTTCTAACCCAATCACATTAAATTTATTGGGACACGACCTTGAAATTACAGGTGCAACAGCAACAGGTATGACTGTTAACTTAGCTACAAAATATTTCATGCACGTTGGAGAATCCCAAACTGTAGGTGACAAGATTGTTACGTTAATGGAAGTAGGAAGTGCATCCGTAGTAGTTGATGTTAGCGGAACTACTGAAGTAGTTGACACAAACACAAAAACTGTTAATGGAATTAAAGTAAGAGGAGAAAGTTTCTTCAATAAAGATGAAGTCGGAGCAGGTTCTGCAACAATATCCATTGGAGAAGATATTTCCAAGACATACAAAAACAATGATGAATTCATTGGTGAAGATGAAGATGATCCAAACTGGGTATGGGAATTAAGCGAACTTAATACAAACAAACCTAATATCAATATAAGTTGGGACCAAATCGTTAACGACGCAGATGATGCACACTTGATTTCCGTAGAAAACGGTGAATCAATCGACTTACCAAACGACTACGCAACACTGTACCTAAATAAGTATACACAAGCAGACAGACAAGAGTTCAAAATTTCCTTTGAAACAGGTGAAGAACTTATGGGATCTGGTGCATTAGTAACTGATGACACAAACGCATTTGTAATGCACTGGGAAGCTGTCGGAGCAACAGGTGATGACGCATTCACAGTTAACAGCCAAAAAACAGACGACATTTGGGTATCTATTGATGGATGGAATGGTACAAAGACTCAAAATAATGCATACTTGTACTTCTACAATACTACAAACAACAAGATTGTATTTACCTCAAACATTTCAAACGATCTGACTACTGATGAAAGTACCGCGTTTACAATTAACTTCAAAGATACAACCATAAATGTAAACTACAACTACACAAATGCTACTACAAATGGAACAGCAGATATCGACTGGTATGTTGATGACGAGGGAGGACACTCCGATCTTGAAATTAACACCGAAACTTCAGCAGGTGCTTTGAAATATCTTGGAGAAACAGATTCAGATACAACAGTATCTAACGATATTATCTATGCAGATACTGATATTTCTGGTTGGAAAGAAGATACAAGAACTGAACGTGGATTCATTATTTCCTCGTACTACAATTCTGACTCAGCAGATGAGTTCAGTTTTTCAGTACCAGGTGACAATGCAGACTATGATGTTGAAGTTATTGTATCAGGAACAGCAGCAACAGTTACAACAACAGGTGGAACAACAGTTGTTAACTCCGTAGCAGGTGTAAGCGTAATTAAGCTAGATTCAGAAATTACTGACCCAGCAAGCAAGAACTTAATCTTGGTTGGTGGACCAGCTGTAAACAGCTTAACAGCACAAGCACTTGGACTAAGTTATCCAACAACTGGAGCAGCATCTACAATCCCAGAAAACGCAGCAACTTTGAGAATGGTATCCAACGCATTCGGCGGATCCAACTCAGCATTAGTTGTAGCAGGATGGGGAGCAGATGACACCCGAAACGCAGCAAGCGTACTACAAGACTACTCTTCACACGCATCAGCATTAGCTGGTAACATGGAAGTAGAAGTTAGAGGAAGTACAGTTACTGCCGTTGGTGGCGACGTAACAACTGCTTAAGTCTTAAAACGTAAGGAGGGGATTTTATCCCCTCTTTTTTCTTTTTTGCAAAATATTTACAAATCAAATTACCAAAACCTTTTTTAGTATAACTCATCCTATTCTATAATGAAAATAAAGTTCAAAGGTGCTGACTTCATAACGTTCCTAGTCATATTCATACTTGTAACATCTATTTTCGGACTATACACAAACCGACCAGAACAACCACAACAAACTGCACCAGAACCATCATTCTTCCACGGAGAAATAGCATTCTATGAACAAAGCGATGGTTTCTTTGGAGTATATTTACAGCGTTCTGATGGACAAGTTCAACCAATATCATTTCGTTTAGATCCAAGAACAATGAATGATATCCTTATCGAATCCGATTTAAATCAGAAAGTACGAAACGCAACAAAGATTTACACAACATATAGTCCAAATTTAGATACTAGCTATGCAAAGATGGCAGTGGCAATCGGAGAGGTAACCAGATTATTACCGCTAATAACTGTAAATCGGGCAGTAAGTAAGAACGCATTCACGGAAGATGCAAACCCAATTGATCCAAATGTACCAATAAAAACTTGTGAAGATGCAACATTAGAATATCCAGTAATCGAATTCGAAATAGGAAATCAAAACAGAGTCAATTCAGAAGGATTTTGTATAAATGTAATCGGAAAGAATGCTGATGACTTAATACTCTCAGCAGATAGACTTGGCTATTCATTTGTGGGAATTTATTAAGAATTATTAATTATTTCTTGAGTACCTAAAATACCCTCAAACTTTTTACCATTAATAACCAGTGTTGGAATTGTATCAACTTCATAGTCCAACAATAATCTATCAATAACTGGCGAATCAACATTCCAATTAAATGAATAAACCATCAGTTCAGGCATCTGCTCCTTAACTTCAGTTAACAATGCACCTTGTGCTGCACAGTTTGAACATTCAACTCGATCTGGAGAAAAGAAGTATAATACTGTAGAATATTGCTTTCCACACTCTTGATTAATCTCATTAATCAAAAGGAAGTGCTTAACTTCAAGAGCAATATATTGCTCAGCAAGTAACTGAGCCTCTAAAGAACGAGACGCATCTTCTTCAATAATCGTAAGTTTAATCCCCAATTCATTAAGTTGGTTATTAATTGGAATTAATCCCTTCGCATCACAAAGATTTTCAGATGCCAAATCAAACAAAGCATCCAAACTCAAGGACTGAGTATAAATCTCATTTTGTAATTCAGTCAACTGACTAACTTTACCTGAAGTTAGAAAATAACCTCCAACAAATCCAGAGAAGAATATAAGTAATGTAATTGATAGTGCAGCAGTTATTCGCGAGTAATTAACTTTTGCCATATTTAGTTTTGTGGGAATAATTTATAACGATACTTATTCAGTACGCTGTTATTCCAAGTAACACCTCCAAATCTAAGCACTCTTCCAAATAATTTATACCAAATTGCTCCGACCCACCATGAGGCAAAGATAATAATATAGAAAAAGATGTACACCAAATATCCAAAACCATACTCAGATTTATCGAGAGAATATTTCTTAGCTAAATAAAAAGTAAGTAAACCCATAATAATTATTGAGAATCCAGCAAACTCAATTGCTGAGAAATTAAAACTAAAGGGCGAAAGATTCAATAAATTCTTCAACACAGATACCTTCAAATTCGCAATACCAATAGTGCCACCGTCTACCAAGAACCAATAAGCTATCAACAAACTTTCCTTAATCATCGAGAATGCAATAAATATTGTAAAGAAGATTGAGATAACTGCAGCAGGCATAACTAACCCACTAAGATAACCGTGTTTGAATCCAAACAACATTCTCCGATATTGTATAAATGCATCAATAAAGCCTAAGAACCAACGAATTCTCTGCCAGAAAAGTTCCTTGAAAGTTCGAGGAGTAATTGTATAAACTGAGGCATCAATCGCATTTGCTAATCGATAACCTTCGGAATTTATACGCAGCGCAATTTCAAGATCTTCAGTAATATGTCTTTCATCATATGCTCCAAATTTATCAAAGAATGTTTTACGATAAGCAGTAAACGCTCCCGGAGTTACATACATTGCATCAAGAAATTCAAAAACTTTACGTGCGAAACCTCCCAATAGATATTCAACATTCTGAATCCTCTGAATCAAAGTTTTCTGATACTTAGATTTAATCGTCGGTGCAACAGCCATGACTTCTGGATCCTCAAAGTAACCCATCATTTTGTAGAGAACATCTGGCTCAGCAAAAGTATCCGCATCCATTGTAATAATAATATCTCCTTTGGCTCGCTTGATAATATAATTCATAGCGTAACCTTTACCACCCTTCTTAAGTGAGAAAACTTTCACACCCTTTTTCTTATACTGATTAGAAATTTCAACAGTTCGATCCTTTGAACCGCCATTTTCAACTACAATGATCTCCAACTTATCTTTAGGATATTCAATCGCCAAAGCACTTTCAATAGTTCCGGCAATTCCTTTCTCCTCATTGTGAGCAGGAATTATTATTGTAACGGAAGGATATCTCTTGATTACTGGATTATGCATCTTTCCCAAATTATCCAAAAAAGTTAGTAAGAAGAACGTACCCGTAAATAGCGAAATAAATAAAGCTGAAAATATAATAAACGTTCCAAGCATATTTACTCTTAATGCGTAATTTAATAAGAATTATGATATCAAGTTGTCAAGCAACACTGTGGCATAAACACCCTTTCCCAATTCAAACTCAAACCATTCTTTCCCATCAAATTTCAACTTCTTAACTTCAGAAAAAACCTTCCGAGTTGCACCTCTTGAAGAAAGTTCAGGCATACTTTTAACTCTAAAAATCTCAAGACCAATCTCTTCAGCTTTTAATTCAGCACTCAAAAATTTACCAAATTCACCATCAAGTTTTGATTCATATCCAGGAATTTCTAACTCCGTCTCCAACTCAACTTCTTCAACCGGGAAAGCAATTTTGTGTCCAGGAAGTTCAATCCACGTTACTTTAACTTTAGATTCAATATATTTTGAAACCGCCCTATTCCAAATTTCAGATTGATAAGCATGAATAAAAATTCTACGAAGCGGTTTTGAAACATTCCTCAAAGCTCCAGCAAAGTCAGTCGGATAACGAATCAAATAATCAAGAACGGCTTTTTCATTTCCCAAGAATCCCGGAACAACTTTCATAATATCTTTCCAATGTTCCCAATTATTTAGAACAAATTTATCAAACACTTCCCCGTCCGGACCGCTATGTTTTGACAATAATACTTTAACTGCTTCTTCAAAATTTCCTTTAACCATCGCTCTACCAATCAACGAAGTGCTTCCACTTGAAAATCTCTGAGTTCCAAAATAATTTACAAAACCTTGCTCCTTAATCAACGGTAAATTCTTATCAATATTCTTTTTCTCACTCGCACTTAAATTAGCACGAACTTTGAACCTATTCCCAAGCAAATTTCCAATATGAATATCAGTATCCGAATAACCTAAAAATTTAAATTCCATATCTTTTAGAACAATATTTTCAACATCTTCTTTCTTGACTCCGAGAATAGAAATAACTTGACTAGTGACTGCTCGCTTATCTTTAATTCCTGCATAATGAACTCGGACTTTACTAATTCTCAATCTCCGCGCAATTTGCATAACTGCTCGCTGAGTTGTCCAATTTGTTTTTGTTAATAACACAAGAGCATATTTACCTTCAGCCTTGGCATCAATTTCAAAAATTTCATCAACAACAAAGTCTTCAAACGCCTGCTTTATTTTCATAACAAACTAATTATTCCCAAACTTAAAAGTAAAGCGATTGTTGTACTAATAATTACACCCAACCCAATAACAAATTTAGATTTACGTTTCTTCAAATTTAAAATGCGAGAAATCGCAATAGCAGTAAATGCTCCAGTAACTGGCAGAGGAACTGCAACAAATAACAATAATGCCAACTCTTCCCAAGTCTCAAACTGTTTAGTATATTTCTTTATTTTCCGTTCAAACCGTTTACCAAATAGTCGATAAACCCAATCAGAAAAATGAGCTAAATCCAACAACCAAAAAGTAATTGGAATAATAATTAAATTCCCCAAGATTGCAAGAGGAAAAACATACCACAAATTCAATCCAGATGCAGCAGCATAAGCAATAGCTCCACGCCCCTCAATAACTGGAGTTCCGCTCATGATAAATGCAATCAAGTATTCAATCATGATACTCATTACTTCAAAAGATTTATAAACCACTCTCAACAGACCAACCACATGGCAAAAACATGCATCACAACTGGAATGAATACAGTCAACGAAGAAGGAACAGTTAGTTTTACTTGTCCAAGTTGCAAAGAAGTAATCACTCGTTCTGGTTTTGCAAGAAAGAACGCACTGCCATACAAATGTAAGTGCGGTCACGAGGGACCATAATGGCAACAGTAGGAGTAATTATACAAGTAGTACCAGGAAGTCCTGATGCAGATTTTGATAAAATCTCAGAAGAATGTTCTAAACTTATCAAGGCTTACGCTGAAACTGAAAGAGTAGACGTAAAGCTTGAACCTTTAGCTTTCGGATTAAAGGCAATCAAATTGCTTTTCTTAATGGAAGAAGAAAAAGGTGATACTGAACCTCTTGAAGATCAATTAAAGAAAGTTGATGGCGTACAAAACGCTGAAACAATTGATGTTCGAAGAACAATTGGATAGACTTTTATCTTATTTCAACAAAGCAGTTTAATGGGAATTCCTCTCAGAGATATAGTCTCAAAAAGAGAAATAGCTATCGACGAATTACACGGAAAGCGTTTAGCATTTGACGGATACAATGTGCTATATCAATTTCTATCCGCAATTCGAGGACCAGACGGAACTCCATTAAAAAACTCAGACGGAAAAATAACTTCACATTTATTGGGACTTTTAGCACGAACAACAAAACTAATGGAATTAGGTGTCAAACCAGTTTTCGTTTTTGATGGAAAAGCTCCAGACTTAAAACTAGAAACAATAGAAAAACGTAAAGCCATAAAACTAGCTGCAGCAGAAAAATTAAAGAAAGCAACTGAAGACGGAGACACAGAATTAATGAAAAAATACGCTCAACAAACTTCAAGACTAACTGCAGACATGGTTTCAGAGTCAAGAGAAATGCTCCATGCGATGGGCGTTCCAACAGTCCAAGCACTGGGAGATGGGGAAGCTCAAGCAGCATTCATGGCAATCAAAGGAGACGTTTGGGGAGTAGCATCACAAGATTATGATTCATTACTTTTCGGAGCTCCAAGATTAATTAGAAACTTAACAATATCACAAAGAAGAAGAGTTGCAGGAACAAGATCAACAGTTGTAGTAAGACCAGAAATTGTAGATCTAACTGACACATTAACAAATCTTGAAATTGACCGAGGAAAATTAATTGACGCAGCAATTTTAATCGGCACAGATTTCAATCAAGGAGTTAGAGGAATTGGACCAAAGACTTCAATGAAGATCGTAAGAGAAGATAACTTCAATGAACACAAAGAAAAAGTTCCAAGATACCAACAAGTTAGAGACATATTTCTAAACTCTCCACAAGTTTCAGATTATTCATTGAAATGGCCGGGAGTAAATAAAAAGAAATTAAGAGAACTTCTAACAGCAAATAGATTCTCGGAACAGAGAATTGACAAAGCAATAAAAGCACTTCAAAAAGCACACAAACAATTCAGTCAGTCAGGACTCGGAGAGTTTCTATAACTTACCTTTCATAATCTCATAATTTCTAACATCCACAATAAGATAAGCAAGTCCGATTCCAATCAAAAAGTACATTGCAATCTGAGAATCAATTGATTCAATAACTTTAATCAAACCGACAAGTATTCCAAAGGTAGCAATCTTGAAAAGAGTAAACGCAACCTTTCCACGCTTTACAAAATATCTCGCCAAAGGATTCAACTCACGTTTGATTCCAAACTTCTTCAAATCAATCCATGTTTCAACTTCATCAATAAACCAAAGAATTCCAAGGACGAATAACAAAATATTATTTATCATATCAAATAGTTCTCAATCTTAATTTTACTACGATTCTTTCTATGTTGAGCAAAGAACTTCTTAGCCTTAGAAATTGTATAACTCTTCAACTCACCAGTCATCATTTCACCAGACTTATAGCTCTTGTAAATCTCAGCAAGTTTATTATCATCTTCTTCAAGGAAAAATTTCAAATATTGGAAGCTAGCATCAATATCTGGATTTCCACCATATTTCTTATGTGCAGACAAAGTTTCTCGACCACCTGAAAATGCTCGTTTAATCTTTCTTTCAATTTCAGCATCTGAATCATCAGCATACAACGCAGACTTAGGATCGCTTGAACTCATCTTAACTCCACCGCTTAATCCCGGTAAAAATTTAAGAGTTAAAGCCCCGGGTTTCTTCAGACCCATTCTTTCCGCAACATCTCTAGCCAATCTAACAAATGGATCTTGATCAATTGCAGTAATCATAATAGTGGGAACTTTACGTTTAAACGTAGGATATAAAATGTGAGCAATTTGAACTGCGGGATAAAAGAAACTGCCAATATTCTTACTATCTTTGAAACCCATAACTGCTTTCACAGTTGAAAGAGTAATCTTTGAACTTGCATTAATTGCAAGATTGTAAACATCTTGATTCATATGTTTCAAGTCAAACATAATTTTGGTCTTCTTAGGATCAAATCCTAATGCAAGAATATCTTTAGAATTCTCAATAGCCATCTTTTGAGTTTTAACATAATCAGTTCCTTTAACTAATATTTTCTCATCATCCGAGAACGGAATAAAAACAAAACAACCATGTTTCTTCTGCAAATCTGCAACAGCCTTGAACATAGCCAAATGTGCAATATGCATTTTTTCAGAAGGTCCTCGACCGGAAACAATTGCAAACTTTCCTTTCAGAATTTTATTCAAATCTCGATGAGCGTAAAAAGCTCCACGTTTCAAAAGTAAATTCTCGGTTCCAAGTTTCTTCAAAATCCCCGGAGTCATTTTAGATACTCCAAATTGCTTAACCAATTTTTCATAATCAATGTTACCTGAAACCTCATAAGGATTTACTTTTGCCATGAAAACATTAGAAATTAGATGTTTAAATAACTTAGGACAACAATTAAATACAATCAACAATTTTCAATAATATGCGTAGGCGCAAAAGCAAGTCACAATTCAAAATACATCAAATCTCAACAATAATTTTAGTATTAATAGCATTGTTTGTTCCATTTCAGGATTTTGATGACGATAGTCTTTCAACTTACAATGAATATCTAATACATAAGACTGATCCATTTAATCCAGATTCAGATTTTGATCAATTGCTTGACGGAAAGGAAGTACTGTTACACTTGAGTAATCCAAATCTAAATGATTCTGATGGAGATGGATTAACTGACGGCGAAGAAATACAAATTTACAGGACAGACCCAGCGTCAGACGATACAGATAGTGATGGTTTGGAAGACTATTATGAATTATTTGAAAGTTTAACAAACATAACAAATCCAGACTCTGACGGAGACGGTTTAACTGACGGAGCAGAAATAAAGATTCACAAAACTGATCCACTTGATCGAGATACAGACAATGATCATCTTTCAGACAGTTATGAATTAGAACCAAAACCAATTGGACCTTCAGGTGGAGAAACCGTAGAATGTGAAGAAGGGTACTACGTTGGATCAGATCCACTAAATCCAAATACTTATGGAATAACTGGAGGAGATATAGAACTTGCAAATTCAAGAAACGCATGTATTAATCCGACGTGTGGAAAGATAACTAAGCGAGAAGGTTATTGTACTTAATTTTTTAAAATTATATTTTTGGTACAGATTTTTATGAAAAAAATAATATGGGGACACAGGGATTCGAACCCCGATCAGCCGGTCTGGAACCGGCTACACTAACCAGATTATGCTATGCCCCCAGTAAAGAAATCACCAAATTCTTGATTTAAAAGCTTTAGGTTGACTGCATCTCAAAACAATATCGCCACATTTTAGGACCATACGCACCAGCTTTTACAACATCAAAAACCTTCAACGAATGCCTTTTTTCAAGTTTAACTTTGAACTTATCAACTTCACTTTCATTCAAAATAGAATACATATGAATTATAGTCCCTTTCTTGGAAACCATCAATGCATCAACTAAGAATTCAGCATTATCAAAAGGAAGGACCATTACAATTCTATCAAACTTTTTCTTTAATTTAGGAATAACTTTACGAACATCTCCACTAAGTGAATGAACTCTTTTTCCCAATTTATTCAACTTAATATTTTCTTCAGCCAACTCCACTGCATGAGGATTCCACTCAACATTCCAAACTTCAACACCCGGATTCTTCTTAGCAATCACAATTCCATAAGGCGCAATTCCTGAAAACATAACTAATACCTTCTCTTTCTTTCCAACCAACTTTGAAATCCTTAATCTTTCTTTCCCAAGTCGCGGAGAAAAGTAAACAGTATTCAAATCAACTTTTAATCGAACTCCAGCTTCACGATGAATAGTTTCACTACGGTTTTCACCATCCAAAACCGTAATTGGTCTGATTCGATATTTACCAGAATATTTCTCAGCCCGTTTTGCAACAACATTTATACGGGGATTAATTCTACCTAAAGTTCGAGCAATAACTTTCTCATATTTTCCCAAACCTCGAGGAATTTCCAAAACTGCAATATCACCGATCTGATCAAAACTGCGAGGGAACTTTCCAGCCAAAGAAGAAGGCAAGATTTTACCCAAAGCTTCCTTCAATCCAGTAACTGGTTTCGAAACTTTGCGAAGATTTCTATCAACAATTTTCCCGCCAAACTCCTTAACAATTCCGCGAGATTTCTTCAAAGGAAACAGCAAAAAATTCCCAGTCTTTCCGAGAACATAAGAATTATCCAAAGCGTCCATTTCTATCAATTTCTTTCGGACTTTCTCGCCACCAACTTTGGAGATCTTCAAGACTTTAACCATATTAGTAGTCATTTCACTACTCTTATAAAAGCTCTATTTCGGATATAAGCATGCTAAACCTAGTAGGACTCGGATTAAGCTTGAAAGACATTTCAGTCAAAGGAATCGAAGCTATAAACAAATCCGATGAAGTTTACATAGAAAGTTACACTTCTTTATCAGATTACACAATTAAAGAACTAGAATCTTTTCTTAAAAAAGAAATAAAAATTCTACACCGTTCAGAAGTTGAAGAAGAAAAACCATTCTTCCAAAAAGACAAAAATATTACATTATTAATTTACGGAGATCCTTTATCTGCAACAACTCACACAGAAATTTTACAAGAAGCAAAGAAACAAAATATAAAAACAAACATAATTCAAGCAGTATCAATTTTCACCGCAATTGCAAGAACAGGATTACAATTATACAAGTTCGGAAAGACTGCATCAATTCCATTTTGGACTGAAAACTACAAACCAGAATCATTCTTTGATTTACTTGAACAAAATGCTTCAATCGGAGCACACACATTATTTTTACTAGATTTAAATCCAAAGGATAATAAGTTCCTATCAATCAAAGAAGCACTAGAAGTATTACAAAAAATAGCAGAAAAACGAAACTTTAAATTAACAAAAGCAATTGGCTGTGCACGTCTAGGATTGGAATCTGAAATAATCAAATATGATACAATTGAAAACCTCAAAAAACACGACTTTGGAAAAGCACCATTTTGCCTAATTTTGCCAGGCAAATTAAATTTCTCAGAAGAAGAATTTATTCCCAATTAACTCCTTGTGAACCCCAAAAATCTTCATCTTTTTCTTCAGCTTCTTCAGAAGTATTTTCCATGGACAATTCTTCATCCATTAACTCAAACCAACCTTTAAGAAAGTTATCTCGAGCTTCGCGAGATTTTTCCAATTCAACTTCGTCCTTAACCAATTGCTGTTTTAATGAAGACATATTAAACTCAAGAGTCTTAAATAGCGAAATTATGGTTCCGCCACTTGACTTAATTTTCCGTAGTTCTTCAATATGTTCCATCGTACGAGTTATGTTTCCATCAAGACTTTCTTTTACACTCTCAACCGTACGACGATGAGCCTCAATATATCTCTTCACTTTTCCAGAAATAAGCTCAACTTGATAAAAAATGTTATCCCATTGTTTACTGAAGATATCAACATTAGAACTCAATTTTTGTCTATATTCTTCCGATTTATCTTTAGCCAATTCAATTTTCTGCTCCATATCTTCATCTTGCTGCTCTTCTCTTGTTAATATCTGATTCAATTGTTTTTCAAAAGCACCCAACTCCTTTTCAAACTCTTCCATCTTGAGAATCATTTCTTGTTCTTCTTTCTCAACTTCTTCAAGACTTTTACCAGACGCTTGACCAGATTCTTCAATCTTCTCAGCTTCCTCTCCAACTTTCTCCGCAATCTGAGCCTCACTCAGATCTTCAGCAACCTCGGCAATACGCTCTTCAACAAATTTTTCTTCCTTTTCCTCTTCTTTCAAATCTTTCTTAACTTCAGCCTCTTCTTTCTCCACAGGCTTCTTTCTCCTAAAAATTCCAAAAATCCACTTAAATAAGTTGGACAAAGTTCCCATATTATCTAAAAACCGTCTTCAAATATTAATCTTGCGAACACAAACTATTAAATTCTTGAGTGATTCAACTTTTTATGAGTATACATTTTGACAAAGTAACAAGAAGAACCAAACATATGCGAGAAGCAAAATTAAAAATGTCAGAATTTAAACTAGCATTAGATCAAATTGATCATTATACTCGAATAGAAAAAGATGCACTTCAAGCATTACAATCTTCACTCAGTCAAAAGAGAGCAGTTATGTCAAGATATGTTAGCGCAACTCGTCAAATGAAATCTGGACACATGGATGAACGAGAATTCAAAGAGCTCAGAAACGAACTAAGACGAGAACTTAAAGCAATAAACTCTGAAGTAAAAGAAATGAAACGCACAGACAAGCGAGTTCACCAAAAACTAAGAGAACCAATGAGAAACTTCAAAGACTCATTCAAAGCATTCAAAAGACTTCTAAGATCTTAACCGAGTAACCTTTTTATAGAAAAACAAACTAAGAAAACCATGCGTAAGAAGCTAGCACTATTTTCATCACTCTTAGCACTTCCTGTAGCATTCGCACAACAACAAGACATATCACTATTTCATGACAGTCTACGTAATGTTTTTGAATTAATTCCTTTAGACATCGCAAACACACTGCTAGCATTCCTTACTGCAACAGCAATAATTCATGGAGCATTAAGTATGACTAAATTGGGAGGTGGAAACAACGAACCAATGAAGGGAGCAGGAATGATTGCAGGATCATTAGGTGGAACTTTTGGTATATTTGTGTATTTCACCGGATTTGATTTTATTACATTTGTAATGCCATTCATTCTACTGCTGTTAGTAATTGTTCTTTTTGCAATAAGTATGGTTTGGTTAATGCCTCCAAATGATCCGCGGGCGGCAGACCGACAACGAGGAATAGCACTATTAATTGCAGGAATATTATTAGTTTCATTAAACAGTTCAGTAGTAAAGTTCCAAGAATTTTTATCAGACTTCGCAGCACAAACTGGCGCACCAGCATCAAGCAATGCAACTTTAGATATCTTGTTCATCGCAGCACCATTCACAACAATAATTGGAGGAGTTTTGATTATTTGGGGCGCAATTAAAATAAATAATGCAATGAGAGATGAAACTGAAAATCGAGCAGGAGGATTTATGCATGATTTATTTAATCGATTCACAGGACAAACAACAACGCCACCACCACCAGGACCGGCAGCACTAACTGCAGAATTCACTGTACATGACGGAGTCGGTGGACCTGTAATCATACCTGGCGGAGCAGTTACAAGTATGCCAGGACTGCCAGTCGAATTCATAGGACTGCCAGCACCTGGAGGAACAGGTCCTTATGTTTATACTTGGGACTTCAGCGGAGCACCAGATCACAACGCAGGAATGGTTCCTGCAGCCGGACCAAATCCAACAATTCAAGTTGAGTTTACAGCACCGGGATTAAAAACAGTAGCATTACATTTAACAGATAGCACAGGAGGAGCTGGATCGAATTTCACATTCGATTTCAACGTACTATAAAATGACTCAAGTTAATAGAAGCATGACGGGAAAAGTAACTTTCGAGATCCCTACAAATACTCATCTTACGAGTTGGTCCAGAAATCCAAACATTAATGCGCAGCTAACTTTGAAAGACAGTGCAGGTTCTGAAGTAAAATTCACTTCTGACGCAACCGGAAAGTTTGAGCTTGGAAAGCTAAATGAAGGAGATTACACTTATGAGATTGTAGGAATTATAGGCGGAGGAACAACAATAGCAAACAAAATCTCAGGTAGAATTAAAGTAAACGGTAGAAACGTTTCAGCAAGTGAGTCTCGATCATCCGCAGTCCCTCCAGCAATAGCGCCTCCACCGGGAACAACGCCAGGAACCACCTCGATTGGATCTGCAGGAAGTTTGGAAGGAGTATCAATAGCTGAAAGAATGAACGCGCTTAATGACATGTTTCGCGAGAATGTTGCTCCACTGGAACAAGCAAGAGCAAATATGGCAATAAGTGAAGAAGAGCAAGAAGCAATTTTAGCTATTTTGTCCGATACAGTAACTGCAGATAATATAAACACTCGAAGAATATCCTTACAAACACATTTACAAAAACTAATCAAAGACATTAAGACTGAGGAAGGAACAATTAAAAGTTTAATGGAACATTATGAAATTCATGCAATTTCAGAAACAATCAAAGGATTAGAAAATGCAGAGCTCCCTCCAACTGAAGCTGAAATCAAAGCAAAGTTCGATTTTCCCAAGGTTGATTCAGGAAAATTCCCAGAGCTTGCGGCAAAAGCAGAAACGTTTGAGGAAGAAAAGTTAAAGTTAATTGATAACTCCAATTCACTAAAAGATAAAGTGGATGAAGCAAAGACTGCAACAAAAGCTTTTGACAAAAAAACATTAAGTGATAACAAGGAAAATCTGAAAAGAATATCAAGATCAAAGGCAAAATATGAAGAAAAACTAACAAAAATCATTGCCGAACTAAATAGAGGTCCTAATGAAATCAGACTCAATAACCTACAAGGAAGAATTGGAGATTTAATTAGTAAGAATGATACTTCTGCAGACATAACTTCAATAACAAATTTTGGAACAAAAATGGATGAAGAGATAGAAAAACTAAACAACATTTCCCAAGAAATTGAAGAGTTAATAGAAGCACACAACGAACTTACGAATGGACTAGCAATGATTATGAGCGAGTTAGCAGAATTAGCTGAACGCACATCCTAAAATAACTCAAGAAACTTTTATATAGTAAACAAGATATAAACTATCATGGGACTTTTTAATAGGAAGAAACCAGCACCAATTTCAACACCCGCTGAAGACCTAACTCTACAAGAAAAAGTTCAACCGCTTCATGATCAAATAGTTGCCGATTTAAATTCTGCAAAATTACATTTACAAAAAATAGCTGAAAAAGAAGAAGGACTAAGATATATTGTAGCACAAACAGATTTAACCGAAGATAATTTAGTCATAAGAAAAAATAGCATTTCAGAGTTACTTGATGGAGAAATTAAAGAGTTACAGGAAGAATTAATCGCAGTAAATAAACTTTCAGAAGATATACAGGCAAGCAATTATGATTTATTATTACAACAGGCTTCAAACCAAACAACAGTAGATGAAACTAAATTTGATTCAATAAAGGACATGTCTGCAATGGCAGAGTCAACAGACAGCACAAGAAAAGAATTGGTAAAAAACGTAAAAGCAGCAGGAAGTGAGTACAAAAAATTAGCAACAGCGCTAAACACAAAAGTAGCGAGTCTAAAAACTCTTCTTGGAAGTTCAGACTCTAAGTTGATTGAATCTGAGAAGGCACACGTAGCTACGCTGATCAGTATGCTTGAAGCGCACAGAGATTTATTAACTCAAATAAAAGTACAAATGGACACAAATCCAAATATTGAACAAGTAAAACAAGCAAAGCAAAATATTCAAAATGCACTTGAGAAATATGATGCAAGAACAGAATCAGCAAAGTTAAACGAAATTCGAGAAGAAAACACTGCAATTGAAAAGAAGATAAGCAATTTCTTCACAGAATCCGCAGCAATCCTAGATTTAGAAAAACAAGTTGAAGCAAAAGCACACGCAATACAAGAAATTGCAGCAGAATTAAATGCAAATTCAAACCTTCTAGTTTTCTAACACAACCTAAGAAACCTTTATAATAATCACACGACTTAAACTTACTAATGGTAGAAATCGTAAATCCGTTAAGAAACGGTATTGAAATCATTGAAGCTTTCGGATTCTTTAATGTTGTACTTCCATTTATTTTAGTATACGCATTAGTATATGGTGTCTTAATCAAAACAGACTTATTCAATTTCTCAAAATCCTCACAAGGACAGAATGTTTCAAATGTAATTGCTTTAGCAACAGCATTCTTTGTTGTAGCATCAACAGACGTAGTAAATCAAATGCTTGGAGTAATACCTCAGGCAACATTCATGCTTATTGTAATATTGTTTATTCTAATGATTTTTGCAATGATGGGATTATCAAATGATAGTTGGTTTGGCGAAGGTTCAGTATTCGGAAAGTTAAAGGGAATTTTTGCACTAGTTATCGTAGGAATATTCCTATTAATGATTGACGCAGGTTCTCCAACCGGAATACCGGGATTACGTCAAATAAATGAAATTCTTCTAGGTCAGGGAGCGTTCGGATTAGCATCTCCTGAAGCACTAGGAACACTAATCGGAGTATCACTAGTTGTTCTCGTTCCAGTCGCAGTTGTATTGTTCCTAACTTGGAGCGGCAAGGATTAAAATGGCAGCAGAAACACCACTCTTAGTAAAGGGAATAGAACTTCTAAGAGACCTGGGTTTCTACGATGTAATAATTCCTGGAGCATTAATAATCGCAGCAACATATGCGGTGTTAACAAAATTAGAGTTCTTCTCAGAGAATCGAGGAGTAAATATGGTCATTGCACTCTCAACAGGACTAATCATAATCTCATTCAGTCCAGCAGTAAAACTAATCTCATTATTTCTAGTATATTCTCTGATGTTGTTCTCGGCCGTGATGTTTCTAATGTTAATATTCGCATTCATGGGAGTAACAGAAAAGGACTTTGCAAATGTTGCAAAAGATTCAACAGTACATACTGCCATAATAGTAGGTTTAGTAATTATCGGAGTTATAGTTACGGCACAATCGCTACCTGCATTCGGACAAGCACAAACAACTGAAGGAACAGAATTCGGATTTGAACCAATCGGAGGCGAGACCACAACAGATTCCGGAGATCTAAGAGAAGGAGACTTACTATTAGCAGACGGACTAACTGGATCAAAAACAACAACAGAGGCAGGACTTGAAGTAATATTCAACCCTTCAGTATTATCAGTAATAATTATGTTTTTAATATTTGCTGGAGCATCAATAATGATTTCCAGAGGAAAAAGAATAACTTAAATTTCTGATTTTTCAGGAGAAACAGATTTTTTACCAACCATATCACTCAGCCTATTTACATTATCCGTAAATTGAGGAATAATCTTTTCAAAAACTTTACCCATTGCTTGGATTTCAACATTAACTCCTTGTAATGATTTATTGTATTCATCAACTTTTCCAAGCATTGCATTTTGAGCATCACTAACTTTCTTATCTAATGCCTCAAGCTGAGATTTAAACTCTTTAACCTGTACATCAATTTCAGTTTTCCAAGACATAACCGAATCAAGTTCATCTTTAACAAGATTCCACTTTTCACCAATAATACTTTCAGCAATTTTTTCAATATCCTCAGTCAAAAGTTCTTGAGAAACGCCAACTCCAGACGGAGGCGCAGGAGTAGAATTTGGAATGCTAGGTGCAGCACTCAAACTTGTCTGAGGTCCAAAACTTGGAGGTGCTGACATTGGTCCGGGAGTGGAAGGAGCCGGCATTGGACCTGAAGGTGCTGGCGCGGAAGGACTAAATGAAGGAGGTTTAGGTAATTCAGGTAAGGCTCCACCTTTCTTTTCATCCTTTTTTCCAAAAATATCAACCATTATCTTTCCTCATCTCCAGAAACGCTTTGAACACGCTTTTTGCCTTTCGATATATCCAGAGGGTTCCAGAAATTTATATATCTTTCCAAAACTTGGACATCTTGTTTAGTCGCAAAATTGCTCAATTGTGCATTCAGACGCACTATTTCATTTTTCAGATCAGTAATCTGTGAGTTAAAATCTTTAGTTTTAGTACTAAGTTCAGACAAACCAGAGGTAGCAGATTTATGTTTATCAACCAAATTATTCTCAATTAAATCAATTTGATCACGCAAATCCCTCATTCGGTCTTCAATAAGCCCGACTCGCCTATTCAGTTTAGCTATTTCTCCAAGAACATTTCCAGAGGCTTCTTGAGACACCTTTTGTGGCATTTGAAAGGGTTTCGGTTCCATGATAAAGTATATATTATAAGTCGAGTTTATATTTAAGTATATCCACCATGGCTTCCAAAAATCCGTATCGAATTGTAGAAGAACCTGGTCAGAGAATTCTTGAGATTGATTATTCAAAAAATGTATTAACACCTTCAATTGAATCAAGCGAACCAGTTATGGCAGATACAATAAACAAACTAATCAAAACTGGAAAGGTTTCTCAAATAATGTTCAAACAACAAGAAGATTACATTTATCCTCTTGATCAGACAACAATGCTATTAGAAATTGCAAACCTAATATCTGAATTCATAGATCGAACAAAACTACTATCTGAGGATTTCATAAAAGTTGCAGACGATACAAATCAATATTCAGACCGAATGGAATTTCTAAAATCTGCAATTAACTACGGATTAAGAGAAGATCCAATTGCATCATATCTAAGAGTAGTAACAAGATTACATTCTGAAAAAGCAAAGATGGATCTAAAAGACAATCTGAGAAAAGATTCACTACAAATATTTATCACAACTCTAGACACAATACGAGAACGACTAGAAACACTTTCCATACTAAAACTCGCTCAACCATATCTACAAGAACACAAACCCGGAAGCAGAAAAATATATTCCAAGTTATTCAATCCAATAATAAAGCCAAATTTTCTCTATGCAAAATTAGTTACAAAATTCCCAACTGGAGCTCAAGAATTAGATGCATACAAACTTCCGGACGGATCAAAAGTTGTAATCCTAAGATTACCTGATGAGATCAGACCAGTTTACCACCTAACACCTCCGGAATTTAATCTAACTGAAGATCGATATTCACTTTTAGGTGAAGCAAAAAGAATTGTGGCAGAACACAAACCACAACAATCAGAATTCATAGATCCTCAAAGAACAAGAGAAATCTTCCAATCAGTAGAGCAAGATTTACTTCAAGATCTAAGTACTTCAAGAAGAGTCGAATTGAAAGATGGAGAAATTGAACAACTCGCACAGATTCTAGTAAGACACACGCTGGGTTTCGGACTGGCAGAAATAATCCTGGGAGATTCAAAAATCCAAGATATTTCAGTAAACGCACCATCAAACCTAAATGAAATATCAGTTGTACATCAAGATCACGGAGAATGCATAACAAATATCACTCTAACAAACAAAGAAGTTGAAGGATGGGCAACAAAACTCAGATTAATTAGTGGAAGACCTCTTGACGAGGCAAATCCAGTTCTTGATACAAGTCTAACTCTCGCAAATGCAATGGCAAGAGTATCAGCAATCCAACCACCGCTTAGTCCTCAAGGATTAGCATTTTCATTCAGAAGACATAGAAGCAGGCCTTGGACTTTTCCATTATTCATAGAAAACAAAATGATGAATCCTCTGGCAGCAGCACTAATGAGTTTCTTAATCGACGGAGGAAGAACCATCCTGTTTGCAGGAACTCGTTCTTCAGGAAAGACTTCATTACTTTCTGCAGCAATAGTAGAATTAATGCGATCTACTAGAATAATTACAGTCGAAGATACATTAGAACTCCCAATAACAAAATATCAAGATCTAAAATATGATATTCAATCCATGAAAGTTCAATCAGTAATAACTCAAGGAGAATCAGAATTAACTGCAACAGACGGAATCAGAACAAGTCTAAGACTTGGAGACTCAGCACTGATCGTAGGAGAAGTTCGTTCCAAAGAAGCAGTTGCATTATATGAAGCAATGAGAGTGGGAGCATTAGCAAACGTAGTCATGGGAACAATTCACGGAGATTCACCATATTCAATTTATGACAGAGTTGTAAACGATCTAGGAGTGCAAAAAACTTCATTCAAAGCAACAGATATAATTATAGTTTCAAATCCAGTAAAGTCCGCCTCAGGTATTGGAAAACTAAGACGTGTAATTCAAATTTCAGAAGTTAGAAAAGAGTGGGAAGAGGATCCTCTAAGAGAACACGGGTTTGTAGACTTGATGGTTTATAATCCAAAAACCGATACACTTGAACCAACCGATGCATTAATCCAAGGAGAAAGTGTTGTCCTAAAATCAATTGCATCAAGAGTTGCAGAATGGGTCGGTGACTGGGACGCAGTTTGGGAAAACATCCAATTAAGAGCAAAAATAAAAGAAAAAATAGTTGAGCTCGGAAAAGAAAATCCAGAAATTCTAGAAGCAGAAATAACTATCCAAGCCAATGACATGTTCCACAGAATTAGCGAAGACCTATTTGAAAAAGAAGGTCGTTCAGATCCAGAAAAAATCTATCAAGAATGGGAGGAATGGCTGACTTCTAAACTCAGTAAATTATAATTGTGGCAAACGAATTTGAAAAGCGACTAGAAAAAGCTGAAGGTACGTCGGAACAACAGCCACAAATATCTTACTCGCAAGCATATGAACAATTCAAAGCAGATCAAACAACTGCAATTACTTCAACTTACGAACGTGCAGCAAACTTCGCAGGAAAAATTCTAAAATTAAAAGTCAAAGAAGCAGACAGAGAAAAACTAGAGCGATACATACAAATGACTCACATGAATATCCAACCAGAGTATGTAAATTCTCTAGCACTACTTTCAGCAATTCCATTTCTGATCGCAGCAATTGCAACGTTCATCATTACAGACTCAATATTTTTCCCAGCACTTCTATTTGGCTCAGCAATATTTGCATTATATTATTTTGCAAATACTCCAAAACACATATATGATTCTTGGAGAGCAAGAGCGTCAGACCAAATAATGCTTACTGTATTGTATATAGTCATTCACATGAAACGAGATTCAAATCTCGAAAGAGCAATTTTGTTCGTAGCAAACCAAACAGCACCACCAATTTCATTAGATTTTATGAAAATTCTATGGGATTTTGAAACAAAAAAATATAGCACAGTTCAAGAATCGCTTGATGTTTATTTGGAAACTTGGAAAGAATCAGAACCGGCATTTGTTGATGCCATGCATTTAGTAGAATCCTCCTTGGCTCAACCAAATTCAGAACAAGCAAGAAAAACATTGGATAAGGCCAATGATGTAATTACTCAAGGAATCCAAGATAACATGACTCACTTCGCGCACAATCTAAAAAACCCAGTACAAATGATTCACATGCTTGGAATCGTTCTTCCATTATTGATGCTTGTAATGCTTCCAATGATTGGTGCGTTCCTAGCAGATAGCATTAATGCAGCACAGTTAATTACTATTTACAACGTAGTACTTCCAATATTCGTATTCATCACTGCGAGAAATATAATTGCAGTTCGGCCGGGCGGAGCAAGCGTACAAAACAAGCGATTAATTGAAGCAGCACCGAAAGCAGGAGCAAAACCGCTAGTATTCTCTGCAGCAGTATTTACAATAATTGTTCTACCTGCAATCTTAGTACTCGCATCAATAATAACTTCGGGAAACTGGGAAACATTAAAGTTTGAGAATTCAGTATTCTTTCTAACGCTCGCAATAATTTTTGCAACAGGTTTAGCAGCATATGTTTACTTCCATTTCAAAAATAAAGACTTAATTAAATTAAAAGGTAAGATTGAAAATATAGAAGATCAATTCTCCTCAGCAATATTCCAACTTGGAAATAGAATCGGAGAAAACATTCCGGCAGAAGCAGCATTCGGACACGTAGCAGAAAACATGAAAGGTAGTGAAATAGCAAAATTCTTTGAAATAGTTGATTCAAATATACGACAGAGTGGAATGACTCTAGACGATGCAATTTTTGACCCAAAAAACGGAGCCAGTAATTTATACCCTTCAGAATTAATAGATTCTATCATGAAACTGCTCTTAGAAGCAGTTAAGAAAAGCCCAAAAGTGGCAGCAGAATCGATGACTTCTTTGTCAAAATACCTACAAAAAATGCATCAAGTTAAGGAAAGAATGACTGATTTGCTTTCAGATACACTTTCATCGATGAGAATGCAGGCCTCATTCCTCGCACCACTAGTTTCAGCACTAGTTGTAAGCCTTTCAGTACTAATAACTCGAGTATTAATGAATTTAACTTCTCAACTTGATACGCTCCAAACTTCAGGAACGGGAGATGCAGGACTTGGATTCGGAACAGGATTAGCCTCAATTTTCAAAGTTGAAGCGGCAATGCCTCCATATTTGTTACAATTAATGGTCGGATTTTATATAATTCAAGTAGTATTCTTGCTCAGCTATGCGCTCTCAGGAATTGTAAAGGGTCCAGGAAAGATAGATTTCCAATGGACTTTTTCTCAAAATATTCTAAGAAGTACGCTTCTCTACTGCGGACTAACATTAGTAGGAACAATAATATTCTCATCCCTAGCATTCATTGTAACAGCTGCAGTCGCATAACACAAAAACTATATAAAAACCCGCGCGCATAATACAACAATGTCAAAGCGCGCTCAAATTAGTATGAACACAATCGTGTATGTATCAATCGCACTACTTGTTCTAATATTAATTGTCGCATTTACGACTGGTGGACTTGGAAACCTATTTGGGCAGGTTGGAGAGACAGGCCCGGGTGAACTTGATTCAGCAAAAGCTCGTTGTACGACAATATGTAACTCACTGAAAACTGAAGTAGCAACAAGCGGACATTCTGGATGGACAACTTCACAATACTGTACTGAAGAATTTAGCATCGACATCGACGGAAGCGGAGATATTGACGCTAATGAAATAATTAATTGTGACGATGTACCAATCTCAACAGCGTGTTCAACAACTTCTTCCACTGCACTTGGAACTTTGTCATTGACAGAAGTTGAATGTAATCCTGCCAAATATTCAGACGCACTAGACGGATTAAAGACCGGAGCATAATATGAAAAAAGGTCAATTGAGTATCAATACAATTGTTGTAACAATAATCGCACTAGCAGTTTTAATCACACTAATACTTTTCTTCACTGGAAAGTTCGCAGACTTTTCACAAGGAGTTTCGGAGTTCGACCAAGAAGATACAACATCTGAAGCAGGATGCCAAGTAGCTTGTAATCTTGAAAAGTCTGGAGCCGGAACACCGTTTACTGACAAGCCAGAATGTGCACCCTTAGTACCTGATTGTGATTTACCAGAAGATTCAGGACAATCTTCAAGTCCTTCCGCGCCAGCACCTTCAGGTTCTTCACCTGATGATTCAGGCTCAACCTCCGAAACAATATCATCGTAACTGCCTAAACTATTTATATCACAATAACTTCTCTAATTATGAAAGGACAAACTAATCCAATGGCTTGGGTTTCAATGCTTATTCTCGCAATCGTTGTAGTAGTCATTGGTATAATGATTGTAAAAAATGGATTATTTCAATAAACGCGGAGGAGTAAATTTTCAAGTTGTAGCAATAGTTATGGCAATCGTTAGTTTCGGAGTTGCAATAATGATATACGCAGGTGTTGGAGATGTTGTTATGGAGAATGCAGATTTTAATTGCATTGTCGGAAATCGACTAGCAAATTTAGCAGGATCAACATCAAATCCTTGCCGAACAACCCTCGCAACAATTGAGCAAATTGATTTCAAGGAAGATTTAACTGTAAATCATTTAGAATGTCCTCAAATAAGTAGCACAGGTTGGGACATAAAAACAGTAGCAAAGAATTGCGGAGCAGTAAAACTGGCAGACAAAGGAGTAATATGCTGGATAAATTATTTGAGTGGAGAAGGAACTCTCCAAACTTCAACCTGCTATAATTTATGTATGAAACCGTCTTACGGAAGTATTGAAGTCAAAGATTCCGAAGGAGTAATTCCACTGGAATTCACGGGATTAACTGCAGAAAATCTGAAGATATTTGAAGACGATGGATTTAATTCCAAAAATCCACAACATTTGAGAAATCTAAAAGACACATCTGAAAGATTAGAACTATCTCTAACTACCGAAGGAATAGAATACAAAAAACTTCGAAGCGGAGATTTAACAATAGTAGTTGAGATTCCATTCCAAGATATTTATGTTTCAGACATTGCTTATGTTTTTGAAGAAGAGCAAACAAGCACAGGCGGAAACCGAGGAGAACGCTACACAGATAAAATCAGCAAAGACAATCTTCGAATGAATACCGTTTCATATTATGATCAAGGACCTTTTGACTTTGACACAAACACATTCAGACCAAGTACCGACAATGATGAACTGTTCACTTTCAACCAAGATGAATCTTGGATAATTCAGTATCAAGACTCCGAAGATTGGGCAAGAGTTCCTTTCCTTGGAGAAGCTTCAGACATAAGTGGTTATTGGGATACAGATATCTCTGAAGATTCTCTGAACTACGGATACAACGGCGTCTGCTAAAGTTTTTATATCTCAAAGGATTCTCATAATCTATGCGACGAGCTCAAGCCAACTGGCAAGTTATCACTCTATTGATTGCAGTCATATTTTTGCTAATTTTCATAGGATTCGTAGTTGCACTGAAAGGAGGTTCAACTGAGTTAGTAGATAAAATCGGAAACTCAATAAGAAATCTAATATAATGGAACTAGCACTCAAGCAAATCATCATGATAATTATTGGAATTGTAATTGCAACACTAATAATTCTCTTCGTTCTAGGAAAAATCGGGGTTGAAGGAAGTATAACTCAAACAATTCTTGATTTAATGAGCTCGGCAGGAGAAGGAGTATGATTAAAGATTTAATCGGAACAATATTAGGAAGAAAAGACCCAATGTACCGATTCATTTATTATCATTCATTCAAACGATTCTTTCTAACATATTTCTTATTTGCAACAGTATTTGCCGCACTAAAAGTTATAGATGCGTATGCATTAGATCGCGTAGTTCCTGGAATCTGGTCACTAGATTTTTATTTATTATCCCTGAGCATAATACCTCTAACACTAATTGCATTGGGAATGATTGTATCAATTTCTTCAATACTTATATTCATAACAGCAAAAGTTCTAAAAAAACAAGTAAATTTTGCACAACTATTTTTTGCAATGCATTCAATAATCCCATTTTTCCTAATAATAAAACTACTTATGACTTTATCAGTTCTAGCTTACGGAACAACATTCTTAGTATTATTCTTCAACATAATGATTATTCCAGCAGTTTTATACTTCCTATTCATAATGGCAAAGACTACAAGTTATTTCACAACAATGTCACTAGGACTGTCAACTCTAACAATAATAACTATAATGCTAGTATTTGTCGTAGCACTATACTTGGCATATATTTACATGACTGAGTTAGTAACAGCGAGTTTAATATGAAAAAAGGTCAACAAAATTACTTTATGATTGTAGTGATAATAGCAGTTTTATCACTTGTAGTTGGAATAATACTATTTGTGAATCTTGGAGGACAATTAAGAGAAAACCAAGATGTTAATGACGCATTTTGCAAATCAAAGATTGACGCACTAAGTAAAGACCTAGAACCTGAATTAACTTCAGCATGGGGTGACGCGCTACAAAACGTATTCAAGTCTTTCAGAGCATCATGTACGACACAAACAGAAGTAGTTGATCCTCAGAACTGGGATGCTTGTGACTCATCATTCAAAGCATTGTCAAAAACAGAACCCACGGCAGCAGCAACAAATTGTGCAATGCAACAAGTTTCAGATAAGGTTCAACGATGTTGGGAAATGTCAGGAGAAGGAAGACGTACTGCATTTTCCTGGGCATGTTTCAATGTAGTAATTTCAGAAGCAAGTGAAACTCCTGAAGTAAGCAGTTATACTGAATTCAAAAATCAAATAATAAAATCATTCAACTGTCCACTATTTGACGGAACATGTAAAGACTATGCAAGAGACTCAATTGATCCTGCAACAATTCTTGCAGCATATAATAATCTAATAGATATAACTGAATTATCAACTAAAAGTAAGATAGATTTCTGTAGAATAACAGAATTGAGTCAAGATGATCTATCAACTGAACAAGAAATGTATGAAACTGAATTGATAAACAAACGCATTGAAGAAATTTATTCTGAATTAATTAATTCAAATGTAAACTCAGTATTAGAAAAATACGTAGTGGATAAAATGGTTGAACACGGAGATTCAGAAATAGATTGCACTTTGAATACTCTAACTACTGAAGTAAAGTCAAACTTAGAACAAATTGAGGAATATAATTCAGACCTAGAACCCTTTGAAAACTCAGTATTAAGAAAATATAATTCGGCACACAATTCTGAGTTATCGGAACTACCTTTCCAGCTAATGAAAGATACAAGACTTGAAACAGAAACTATAACCTTCACAGAACTCGAACTAAAAAACTTCATGAAGAACATACCAATTCAAGAACAAAGTATAAGTTATTGTGATTCAATATCTTACAAGGGAAAAGATTGTGAAGATAGAGTAGAATATTATCCCAACGGATTTAAATTGAAACAAAATAAATTATTCTCAATTGAATATTGTGGAGATAGACTCCCTTTCGGATCAAGCCTAGTGGCAACTTCAGTTTGTGAACAAGGAGATGACCAAAGAAGAATACTAATTTCAGATAGTCCCACAGGTGGAGGATCAAGACTAATAAATGAGAACTTGGACTACAATTGCCCAATCTTAGAAACTGCAGCAGGATTGGAATTACCTTTCATAGAAACCGGAATATCAAATCCATTTGGCGCAGCAGAAACAATCTGTAAGAAAGGAGTAGTAAGAACACTAACTTCATAACACAGTCATCTTTTTATAAAATCGAGACAATAATTACACTATGAAATCAAGGAAAGGAATGTCTCTACCGATTGAAACAGTAATAATTATGATTATCGCAATTGTTGTCCTAGCATTAGTATTACTATTTGTTACAGGAAAATGGACGGATCTAACGGGAACGCTTGGAGGACTTGAAACTGGAATCTCAGACGGAGCAACAGAAAGCGTAGAACAAATATTCGAATGAAAAAAGGAGACGCATTACTTACAATTGTTTTTAGTATAATTGGCGCAATCATGATTCTCATTATCGGAACTCATGTATTCTCAACAACACTAAATATCGTAGATGATGAAGCATTAGCAGTAACTTCAATGAGACAAATTGCAACAGCGGCAAATTCTGCAAAATCGTTTGACATTTGTGCATCAGCAGAACTAAATCTGGCAAGAAGTTATCAAATTATTGCAAAAGGTAACATGCTAGAATTATATGAACAGAAAATGGCAGAGGAAGAACCAACGCTAGTGGACAGCATAACCATCAATTCAGAATCAAGAGTAATGTGTAATTATGATGATACTCCTCAATGTAGAAATGAACGGCAGTCAGCTGAACGAGGAATGTCAATAAATCCAAATTTCGATAGAGAAATAGATCAAGTATTTTGCGTTTGTAAATACGGAGCAATAGTTAACGGAAATCAAGATTTTATAGTATATCCAAAGTCTGGATGGGAACCAACTTGTGATGATCCAGTAAGTAGTTATCAAGCATGAAATTAAATAAACGAGGACAGGGAACAAACCTAGTTTTAATAGTCGGAGTTATACTGGCAACAGCAATTTCAGTATTTGCAGTATATACAACTTTTGATGATGTAGTACAAAATATGGTAACTGGAGATCCAGAATTGGCAGCAAGAGAATTAGCGTCATATATGGATATTGCATCCTCATCTCCAAATGAGATCACGATATATTCATCAACACCAATAACTGTTGCAGGATTTCCGGCATATGGAACTGTTTTATTTAACGCGGAAGACCGAGAAATCAGAGTACATCCATATCCTCAAGATTTAATGCAAGCTCAAATACTAAAAAGTATGTATGGAGAAATTTCAGCAGAGGAAGCTTATAGTGTAATGGCACTATATGGTTATCGAAGTAGCAATGTTGTTTTGAGAGCACAATCTAGATTAGCAGGAAGTATAGCTCAAGATTTGGGCGCAAGAGCTGCAAGAGATCAGGCACTGCGCGATGTACAAGAAGCACTTTCTGATGATTTCTTTGGAAATTTAGATATGATTGGAAGGGACGCAATATCTGACGCCGCTTACGATCTCTCACCAACAAACGCGAAAAAATACTTAGATCTTGAAGAGAAATATGCCAACAAATTAGCAAAAAAACAAGCAAAAGCAATACGTGCGGCAAGAGCCGGATCAAGATTAAGTAAATTAAAAAGAGCGGCAGCATGGGTATGGCCACCAAGTCTAGCAAGAAAAGCAGTAACGGGTACATCATGGGTTTCAAGTAAAATAGGACTCACCAAGTATGCTAGCGGAGTTGTAAGGAAACTAGAATCTAAAGCAGCTAGACGTGCAGCAGTAAAGGCAGAAAAAGCAGTTGCAAGAGGCGCATCAGTTACAATAATGTTAGATATTGGTGAAACTGCAGAAGATGTTGCATGCGCAATCCCGACGCCACCTTCACAAGTAGTATGTAAGGCAAGTTCAGTAATAAGGAGAGGAATATTTATGGTATTCATGTTAGCAGAAGGAGCGTGGACTTTCTGGCCAATACATCATTCAATAACTAATGCAAGAGATGCAACTGAACAAATTGACGATAAATTCGGAACTTTCGAGTTTCATACTGGAAATATACCAATTCAAGCAGAATTACCTAATTGTGAAAGCGAACCTTATGCAGTAAATATGGATTTACCGATGGGCGAAGCGCTAGAAGCAATAGGATTACAAGATATTCTAAGTGCACAAATGAATATGCCAATGTCCGAATCAACAGAGGAAATCAAAACTTATTCAGGAATTAAAAATAGACAAAATGAATGTTTCGATTCACATAATTGGTATCTAGATGATGGCGGATTAATTACAGACATATTATTTCTGGACAATTATGCAATAACGCATCCTTGGACTTTGGGCGTGGCAGCACCCTTCGCAGCATGTACTGGAATTGGAATTGTCAAGGAACCAAGCTCTGGAAGTTCATGTATTATGATGATGGAAGCAAGTCTACTTGGTGCATGGTCAAACCAAGAAAACTCATGGACTACTGGATGGAAAGAAAATTGGAAAGGAAACACTTTCATGCTCGCAATAACTGCAGCAATGGTAACTGGGAAACCAATAAAATTCTTCAAGAGTAAAGAAGGAGCAATAGCATTAGGGCTATACAATTTATTACCGATGGATTCAGTAAACTTATTCTCCTACATTTCAGGAGCGGATGAATTAATAGATGCAGATAAAGAATATTATATGGAAGATCCATTAGTAATATCCATAAGCAAAGAATACGACGAGAGTTCAGATGAATACGTCTTGGTGGTGGACAAAGCAATATGAAATCAAAAAGAGGAACAGGTCAGGCAGAAATGATATTATATTTATTCTTCGCAGTGATCTTCATTATGGTAGGAATCTTATCTGTAAAAGCATATTTACTAAATGCGGAATTGGATAAAGAATTACATCTTTCAAATCTAGATTTTGGAATAATTGGGAACAGAATGATTGCATCAGATAATTGTCTAAGTGCAAGACAAACCATAACACTAACAGACGGAGAAGACAGTTACAATGTTAATTTTGTAGAAACTGGAACGCTTATAAAAAACAGAATAACAGATCCAATAATAAACGAATGTCTAAGAGGCTTTGATAAAGAAAAGTATCACTTAACTTTTTCTGAACTTTCAGAAGACGGAACAAGAACGGTTCTTGGAAATGAAGAAGGGTATGGTTCACTGGATTGTAAGAAATCAAATAGAAAAGGAGAGTTCTTAATTGGACTTAAAGGTTCATCAACAAGATTGGGAGTATTTGAAATATGTATAGATTGAAAAAAGGACAAATAAATTTCATGGTAGAATTAATTATCGGCGCTGTGCTAATTCTACTAATTGTAGCAAGTAGTTATTATTTTGCTGAGAATTCAAACATAAAAGCAACAGCAAAAGTATATGCAGAGAATACTGAAACAAACTGCTATACTACACTAAATACTTTAACGCAATCAGATCAATTCCTGAATGGAAAAACATCAACTGAACTGTCTGACCGAACAAACACTATTGAAAAATTAAAGACTATCCGAGACAAATTAGAATTGTTTCTTCCCAACTCAGACTTCAGTCTCACGCTATTTGATAAATGCGAAGATTTCAGAGGTGAGTGCGACAAAGATGAAGAGAGCATAATAATGTCTGGACAAGAACGAGCAAAAGCAAGTTCTACAGGATTTAATCCACCACCTTCCCAGTCAGAATCATGTAACTATCCAATCCCAATTGAATGCGATCCTCAAGATTATGTGGATGCTCCAACAGAAACACAATGTAAAATGTTTATAGAAATGAGGTTGAATTACTAATGAAAAGAGGACAGATGCTAATCATCACTGCAATCGTTTTACTGGTCTCCTTAGGCGCAGTTCTAATGTGGAATGAAGGAGGTGTAACAAAAACTGTAACAATAGGACAAACTCAATCAGAAATATTTGAGACGTTCTCAATCGGGCAAATAATTAATAATTACATAATTGATTCATCTGAAATTTCAAGATGTAATGCAATGCACTCAACAGCTAAAGCTTGGGAGGACGGGACTTTGCCAACATCATCAAAAATAAAAGAATACTTTGAAGACAGATATAGAGAATCTCTGTTAGTATATATGGCAGATTTTCCTCCAATATCTGACACGTCCTTACAATCTGAGAACTCATTATATACAAACTTATTTTTCCAAACAGAGTTTGATTATGAAAATAATTTAATCAAAGGAGGACCGCAGAAAGTAAGATATAGTGGTGAAGAAGAAACAGAAATTTTCATAGATTTCCTAGAAATACTTAGCAAGGACGGATATATGTATAAAATAAGACCTGTTTATTCAATAGAATTTCAAACTGAATACTTCGATTATTTTGAAACAATGAGAGAATGGTCTTCCGGAACACCACAAGGATTCAAAGACGTAGGAATGATTGGAGAAACAAACCAAGTTCTTGCAACAACCGATTTGAAGTGTTTAGGGAAAAATGTACAGATAATTTTCACTCCTTAATCACAACTTTTAAAAACCTCAATTATTACCCAAACGCATGGCAAAGCTCAGACCTGCAAGTTGTCACCGAAGAATTAAACGAGCATACACTCGTACATCGAAGTATAGACGACTATCTTACATCAAGGGAGCGCCAAACCATAAAATTATTCACTTTGACTCAGGAAACAGACGATATGAAATGTTTCCAAAAACTATAGTTCTAAATGGAACTAAAGCAATAAATCTAAGACACAATGCAATTGAAGCAGCAAGAATTGTAGTCACAAGACAGATGTCAAAGACTGTTGGAAAATTCGCATTTGGATTAAAGCTAAAAGTTTTCCCACATCATATTATTAGAGAAAATCCAATCGCTATGGGAGCAGGAGCAGACCGAATGTCTCAAGGAATGCGTTCAGCTTTTGGTAAAACTATATCTCGTGCAGCAAGATTAAAACCAGATCAAACAATAATTCAACTTTATGTTCAAGAAGAAAATATTAAAGATGCAAAACGAGCATTAGAAAAAGCATCAAAGAAATTTGGAATTTCTTGCACAATTAGAACACTAGATAATCCATTATATGTTGGAGCAGAAGCAGCAGCATTAATTAAACCTAAACTCAGAGAAGCAGCACCAAAAGCAGAAGAAGAAGCTACTGAAGAAACAGAAACAGCTGAAGAATCTGAAACTGAGACTGAAGAAAAACCAGCAAAAGCAACTGCTTAATTTTTTACCTAAATGTTTTTAATGAATACCTAAACCCATATATTAATGGTTAGATGGCTGAATGAAGTTTCAAAATCCAACACGGAAGAAGTTGGGGAGAAGGCAGCACTTTTGGGTGAGATGATTAAATTCGGTTTTCCAGTCCCACGTGGTTTTGTAATTTCTTACGATGAGTTTGATAAAGCCATGGTTGAGCTTGGACCAGAAATACAATCAATTTTATCTATAGCAAATCCAGACAACTTCAACTCAATTCTTACAGCATCATCAAAAATAAAAGAACTATTCAAAAACTATCAATTTTCAAATGATTTTGAAAGAGAAGTAAAAGATTATTATTCAAAACTTCACATTGATAAGAACGAATACGGAAATGTAAATTCTGACGCATTCAATTTCATCAAAGCAGGAAGGGAACTACCGTTTGTATCTGTCAGAGTTTCAAATGCATCATCAACACCAAAACATTATTCAACTTCATTAAACGTAAAACAAACTCAAGAAATTCTTTCAGCAATAAGAAAAGCATGGGCATCAATTTATTCACCATACTCTATTCTTTACCGAAGATCAAACAACTCACCCTTTCCAAGAGCAGCAATACTAATTCAGGAAATGATTAACTCATCAAAATCCGGAGATTTATTTTCAATAAATCCTATAACTGGAAACAAAGATCAGACTGTAATTCAAGGACGTTGGGGACTAAGTCTAAAAAGTTCTCCGGGAGCAAGCATATTTATTTGCGACAAACAATCATCAAAAATTCTAGAATCTTATGAATCAAAACCAACAAAATATTACACAAAAGATCCGCAACATGGAAACACGGCAATAAGAACTCTTGAAGAAGAATTCAAAGACCTCCCAGTTTTAGGATCAAGAGAAGTAGAGTTACTAACAAGAATTGCAACAGATGCAGAAAACAAATTAGGTTTTCCAGTAAATATTGAATGGTCAATAGAAAAGAGAAAGTTTCATCTGATTCAAGTCAGACCAGCATCAAACTTTTTCAAAGGACCGGTATTTTCAAATCAGTTTCCAAACCAATTCGATAAAACAATGGCACGAGGATTACCTGCTTCACCAGGATTTGTTACAAATAAAACCGTAATAATAAATTCACCAAACGATTTTCACAAATTCCAACCAAACAATATTCTAATAACAGATTCTTTCAACGGACAAATACTTCCACTAATGCTTCAATCTTCAGGAGTAATTTTCAAGAATGAAGATCTTTCATCCTTCGGAGCAGTAATTGCAAGAGACTTTGAAAAGCCATGTATAGTAAAAGCCAAAATAGACATCAGTTCAGACCTTGAGCAAGCAGAATTAAACGCATCAACTGGAAAGTTATACGGACCGGAGCAAGCTACAGAAACTCAATTTGAATCCGAAGAATCAACTGAGACAATAAACTTGGAAGGAATATACAAAAGTCTGGAGGAAGTAGAGCGAGAGCTAACGACACTAAATGCACAATTAACTGAAGCAAGAAGTCAAAATCTCCTATCGGAATCAGACAGAGAAAAGTCAAAACTAATTTCAGATTTAGAATGGGAAGTAAGAGAACTAAAAGAAAAACTTAGTCGGCATCTACAGTAAACAAGACATCATCACCGTCAACATCAAATATTTTTACTATTGCACCTGCATCTAACCACGCATGAGCATAATTTACTGCTGCAAAAGAATTAACCCAATCATTACTTTCTTTGAAGTGATTAGCATCAGATAAATAACTACGTGCCATTTCCAGATACTTTTCACCAATCTTAACTTCACGCGAAGACAAACCTTCAGAAAGTTTAACCTTTTCAAGAGCTTGAGCTGTAAGATTCAAATATTTATCCAATTTCTCAGCAGTTATTTCTTTCATAACAGAACTCCCGCTTTCACCATTATAAATCCTCCGAAGAGCTAACATTTAAATAAAACAAGAACATTACTACAACATGAAGAAATTTGATTATCATCAATATGTTTCAATGACTGTAATAATTGTGGCATTACTAATAATTACATTCTTTGTGTTTGGACCAAATGCGAATTTCTTCCAAGGATTTGATACACCGATTGATTGTGATAACATTCCCGATGCAACAAACGCAGTTACTTTCTACAAAAATGCAGACACAGATAATGATGGATTAAGTGATTACAATGAATGCATCTTCGGAACAAATCCAGCAGTTGCAGACACTGATGGAGATCACAAATCTGACGGAAAAGAAGTAAATGCAAGATTCCCAACAGATCCTTTAACAGTAAATTAAGCCAAATAAAAACACTTTTAACCAAACTTCAAACACTAAGACTATGATCGAGAAATATGATATCGAGGTTCAGAAGATTGTCGACGAAGCAAAGAAAATCGAAGCAAAGACAATTGTAATTCAACTACCTGACGGTCTCAAAAATGACGCAACAAAACTTCAAACTCAATTAGAAGAATTAACTGGAGCAACAATAGTTTTCTGGGCAGGTTCAAATTTCGGAGCATGCGACATTCCAACAAATTTACCAAAAGAATACGATATGTTGGTGGCAATCGGTCATGCGTTTGCGTACAACATTAAAGATTGAATTCTACAAAACCTTTAAATAAAATCACCCTTAAGACTAGTTATGGCTTTTCTAGGAATGGAAGGAACACTTGGAACCGGAATCGGTCTCCTCCTAGGATTAGCGTTGCTTAAGTATAGCGGATATGTTGATGCTGTACGAAAGGAGCTTAGTTATATCGCGGCTGGTGCAATGTTTTTGCTACTTAGCTCAGTGACTGGAACTGGGCTTGACGGAATTGCAGGCTTCGAACAAGCCATTCTTTACATAAATATAATTTTTGTAGTAGTTGCATTCCTGTTAACGTTAATCGGTGCATTGTTAATGGCAGTGCAAATATTTTCAAAGATCAGATAAACTCTGATCTTTGTTTTTCTTTTTTGAATATTATTTTTAGTCAACGTTTTTTTCAAAAAGGCTGTTCGAAACCCTTTTAATCCGAAAACTTGCCCACAAACTATGAGAACTCTATTTATTGAGGCATACATAAAAGAAGATCTTGAACCACTTTTAGATAATATAATCAAGACAGTAAAAGAAAATAAAATTGGATTAGTAACCACAGTTCAACATATCAAAAATCTCGAAAAAGCAAAAGAGTATCTTGAGAAAGCAGGAAAGAATGTTCATGTCGGAACTCCGGCAAAGAACCTCAAACCAAAACAAGGAATATACGCATTCCATCCAGGTCAACTTTTAGGTTGCGACGCATCAGCAGCAATCGATATCGAAGAAGATGTAGATGCTTTCATATTCTTGGGAACGGGAGAATTCCATCCTTTATTCATCGCATTCAATTCAGAGAAACCAATTTGGCTAGCAAACCCGCTAACTCAAACAGTAGAACTTCTTCCAGAGGAACGCAGACGAAAATTCTTTGCAAAACAAGCAGCAAGAATGCATCACGCAGAAGAATCCAAATGCTACGGAATAATCGTATCAACCAAACCAGGTCAAGTATATTTGAATATGGCAAAACGGATGAAAGAACAAGCAGAAAAACTCGGTAAAAAGGCAGTAATCCTTCTTTCAGATACCATTACTCCAAACGATTTGATGAATTATCACGAAGTAGATTGTTTTGTTAATACGGCATGCCCAAGAATCGTCGAAGACCAACCCTTCTATCCAAAAACAATGGTGAATGGCACCGAATTAAAGCAGATTTTCAACAAGCTAAGCGCTGAAACCAAAGCAAAATCTTTATAAACCTACTAACCAGAATTAAACACAATGGAAATCCTATCCAAACAAAAGACATTATTGAAGATTAGTTTCAAACCTATTGATCAAGGTATCTTGAATGCAGTTAACGATAAGATCTGGGAAGAAAAAGATGTAGAATCCTCAGGATTCCAAGTTACTCACCCAGAAGTCGGAGAGGCAATTTTTACAGTAAGAACAAAATCAAAAGACGCAAAAGCAGTTTGGAACGCAGCAATTGCAAATTTAACAAAAGAGTTTGCATCCCTAGCTAAACAAAAGCTGTAAGCTTTTTATTCTAATACCTTTTAGACTTTATATGAAGATTAATAGTGAACTCAGAGTTCTAGGTATAGATGATCTTCCACACAAAAGAACTCAAGCAGGTGATAAAATTCTCGCAATTGGAACGATCTTTCGTGGAGGAAAGTTTATGGATGGACTTCTAACCACTCACATTACTTGCGACGGAGACGATTCAACATCTTGTTTCATAAATATGATAAACAAAAGTAAGAACAAAAGTCAACTAAGAGTAATTTTAACAGACGGAATAACGTTTGGAGGTTTCAATGTAATCGATCTCCACAAAATCAACAAGAAGACAAACATTCCAGTAATTTCAGTAGTAAGACACAAACCACATTATGATAAAATAAAGAGAGCAGTAAAGAACGTCTCGCACTGGGAACATAAATGGCATCTAATTGAAAAGGCAGGAAAAATACATGAGACAATAATTACTAACAAAACTTTAAACAAACCAGATAATATTTTCTTCCAATGCGCAGGAATAACTCCCGCAAAAGCAGCAAAGATTCTACAACTCACAACTAAACACGGAGTAATTCCGGAACCGTTAAGAATGTCACACATCATTGGTTCAGGATTATATTTCGGAGAATCTAGAGGACACGCATGAAAAAAACTTGGAAAGAAATTTGGCATTTTCTATGGAAAGATGATAGTTGGGAATCCCTAATTGCAAGTGCAGCAATTGTATTAGTTGTAGGAAAATTCATTATTCTCCCAGTACTCGGATTCATTCTAGGAACACAACTCCCAGTTGTTGCAGTAGTTTCAAGTTCAATGGATCACGGAGTCTTAGATTTCGACCAATGGTGGGAACAAAACCAAGAGCATTATAGAACTTTTGAAATAGATAAAACAGAATTTCAAGAATTTCCACTAAATAATGGTTTCAAGAAAGGAGATGCGATAGCAGCGATTGGAAAAGACTTTGAAGATCTAAAAGTTGGAGATATAATCATGTTCAAAACTTCTGCAAGAAGCGAACCAATAATTCATAGAATCGTAGAGATTGGAGACAATTGGGTAAGCACAAAGGGAGACAACAATATAAATCAATTTTCTTTCGAATATAGAATTCCTTCAGAAAACATACTTGGCGTGGCAAAAGTACGTGCACCACTGCTTGGATGGGTAAAAGTAGGATTTTTACAACTAATCAATAAACTTTGATTTCCACAAACTTTTTTAAGTTGACTATACATAAATCAGGAATGGTTTCAAGTTTATTTAATCCGGACGGATCTATCAAGATCCCAAAAAAGTCAGTTAAGATAAAAGAGAAGACTAAGCGTGAAGAAAAAGGAAAAGGCGCAAGCACACAAGAAGAAAGCACAATGGCAACAGTTAACGAAGATTGTGAAAAGTGCAGTCACACTGAAGCTTATTGGTGGACAGAACAAACACGTTCATCTGATGAACCCGAAACACAATTCTTTAGATGTACCAAATGTAAACACACTTGGAGAGAATATAGCTAAGAATATAATTTCTTTTAAATCAATACAATCTTTCTAGCCCATGGCAGAAGAAAAGAAAGAAGAAAAAACAGTTTTCAAGAGATACCCATTTCAAACTACAAAAATTGCAGATTTAACAACGGAAACAAAGAGCATTGCAATAACCGGCGTAGTACTAAGCAAGGACAATGAAATCCAATCTTTCATAGTTGATGACAGTACTGGAAAGATAAACGTAATCACAAATAATTCAGATGCTTTCAAATCATTTCAAGAAGGAAAAGTTGTAAGAGTTCTAGGAAAAACTTGGGGAGAAGGAGACGACTTAGAAATCCAATCAGACTTAATTCAAGATTTCTCACAACTTGACATGGAACTTTACAAGAAAGTAATATAAACTTCCAATTTATCAATTAAACATGGGACTATTCAAACGAGTAAACCAAATTCGACCAAACTATTCCATATTTATTATTCTAATAATTGCACTTTCATTATACGCAGGAAACCTAACTTCTGAATTTATAGATTTTCCAACATTCGGATTTTCAAAACCAATGCTAATCGGAGCAGCGTTAGGAATTTCTGCAATAATTACAGTAATTACTAGTTACGTAGCAACCCGACTCTAAATTGAATAAATCTTTATAAATTACTAAACAGAGAGGTGATTGATGTTCACTCTAAAACTAAATGATCCAAAAATTCTAAACAATACAATCGGAACAATTTCCGAATTTATTTCAGATGCAACATTCCAAATAACAAATGAAGGATTAAAACTAGTAGCAATGGATCCAGCAAACATTTCAATGGTAATTCTAACACTTCTACCTTCAGCATTCACAGAATATCAAGTAAATGAACCTTCAAAAATAACAATCAATCTTGACGGCTTCCGCCAAGCATTGAGACGAGTTCGCGGAGGAGAATCAATTACTCTAACTCATTCAACAAACAAACTAAATATAACAATTACTGGTTCTTCAACAAAACGATTCTCAATTCCACTTTTAGAGGATGAAGAAGTTGAAAGAAAGATTCCAGAGTTAGACTTTAAAGTCAACATAGAAATGGATTCAAAAGAATTCAGAGATTTTGTAGATGATGCAAGTATAGTCAGCGAAGCAGTCGGACTCAAAGCAGCAGAAAATCTTCTAATTCTAACTGCAGGTGATACAGGAAGAAAAGTAGATATTGAATTAGCAAAAGGATCAGCTGCGTTAGTAAGCATGAGTATCAAAGAACCAGCAAGCTCAATCTACTCAGTAGAATATTTGAAGAAGATGTCAAAAGCAGCATCTTTCGCAGACTCAGTAAAAGTAAACTTCTCATCAGAATATCCTTTGAGACTAGATTTCAAGGCATTAAACCAAGCACAAATGTCTTTTATTTTAGCGCCAAGAATTGAGAATAAATAATCAAACTGCTGCAGAACCAAAATCAATCCGGCCGTGATTTTCATAACCAATTACTTTTGAGTCAGTATATTCCCAATCAAAAATTGAAGTAAAGTTATCAGTTTCTATTTTAGGCAAAGTAAGTGGAACTCTTGAAAGTTGATTTAACAAACCTTCTCGGTGGTTCTCATAAATATGAATGTCTCCAAGATGTCCAACAAGCTTTCCTTCTTCATATCCGGTTTCCTTCGCAAGCAAATGCAACAACAAACCGTAACTTGCAATATTAAATGGAAGTCCCAGTGCAGTATCGACAGATCTCTGATTCCACATCAAATTCAATTTACCTTTCTTTTCACCAGTTTCTTCATCAATAGACGGATCAGTAACCGTAACTTGGAATGAATAATGACAAGGAGGTAGAGCCATTTCCCCAACTTGTTTAGGATTCCACGCACTAACAATCATTCTTCGATTTCCAGGATTTGTATTAATATCCTTGATTAAATTCTCAAGCTGATCGACTCCCTGTCCACGATATTCAAAATCATATCCGTGATAATTTGCATCAAAGTGTCGCCATTGAAAACCATAGATTGGACCAAGATCTCGCTCTTCAGCCATAGCCTTCTTAGTCTCAAGATCATGACCGTAAGGAACCTTCTTTTCCCAACACCACGAATCCCAAATATGATTATCGCGATCTTGTAACCATTTCTTATCAGTAATTCCTTTGATGAAAAACTCTAACTCTGAGGCAACCAATCTAAGTGGAACACTTTTAGTTGTAAGAAGCGGAAAGCCATAAGACATATCATGTTTAAATATCGCTCCAGGAACAGAGTAAGCAGGAATTCCAGTCCTATTTTCACTAAGCGTTCCTTTAACAATAATATCTCTAACAAGCGCAGTGTATGGTCGCATAAATAATCATTTAACTGAAATTTAAATAGATATCACCAATTAAATGAACAATTGCTTAAATAACAAATTACAGAAATTAATCCGTGGAGCGAGGAAAACTAATAGTCATTGACGGAACTGACGGAGCAGGAAAAGAAACTCAAACCAAACTTCTAGAAACACGACTAAACGAAGAAGGAATTCACGTAATAAAATATTCTTTCCCAAACTACGACTCAGTTTATGGACAAATGATTTCTCAATATCTAAAAGGAGAGTTTGGAACATCAACAGAAGTACACCCAAAATTAGCTTCCATTCTTTATGCACTTGACAGAGGAATGGTTGCAGATGAAATGATAGGACATCTAGAAAGCGGACATTACATTTTATGTGATCGATTTATTGAATCAAATATTGCATATCAGCAAGCAAAACTTCCAGAAAAAGAACGAAAAGAATTCTTTGATTGGTTAACCGAGTTAGAACATAATGAACTAAGAGTTCCTGAATCTGATGCAGTTCTTTTCTTACGTGTACCTGTAAATATCTCACGAACGAACATGGATAACCGAGAAGAACTTGACGGTCATGAAGAAAATCAAAATTATCAACAAGAAGTTCTGAAAAGTTACGAAGCACTATCTGAGGACAGCGACAAATGGACAATAATCGATTGTTCTGACAATGGAGAAATGCGTAGCCGAGAAGAAATCCACGAAGAAATTTATCAAGCAATCCAATAAGTTTTAATTATATTCTACCAATGATTAACATGGTCAAAGCAAAAATTCGCGAAATTATCCAAGAAACTCCAGACATAAAAAGATTGATTCTAGAATTGGACAAAAATATGCCATTCAAAGCAGGACAATTTGTGATGCTAAAAATCGATTCAGAACGATTTGATAAACTTATTCCTACAAGAGCATATTCAATCGCAAATGCACCAAACGATAAATTCGAGATTCAAATCATTGCAAAAATAATCCCAGATAGCAATTTTAGTCAATATTTAGATCAACTTGAAACTCACGAAGAGATTGAAGTACAAGGACCTTACGGACGTTTCACGCTTTCAGATAAAGACAAAACAACAGAAGTAACTCTGTTAGGAGCTGGAACGGGAGTCGCACCACTGGTTGGAATAATGGAATATGCTTTACAAAACAACATAAAATCACATTTAATTTACTGCGATAAAACGGATGAAGATCTAATTAACATAAAACAATTTGATGAACTAACTCAAAATAGAAAAATTACAAGTAAAATATTAACAACTCGAGATAAAGATTCAAAGAGAATTAAATGTCACGTAACAAAAGAATTTCTGAAAGAAAATCTACCAACTCGAAAAGGATTATTCTATGTTTGCGGACCTCTTGAGTTTGTAAACAACGTTGTAGGATATTTAGAAGAATTAGGAATAGAAAAAGATAATATCAAAACTGAAAGATATGGATAGAAATCATAAAATTCTAAACGAGCTTGAAAGGCTTTACAAAGGAGGACCTTTCCTAAGTGGACGAACACCCTTCGAAAGACTAATCGCAGTTATACTTTCAGCACAATGTACAGACAAACAAGTAAACAAAGTTACAAAAGAATTATTCAAAAAATACCGAACTCCGAAAGCATTCGCAAACGCAGATATCAAAGAGTTGGAAAAGCTAGTTTACTCAACAGGATTCTACCGTGCAAAAGCCAGGTATCTAAAAGAAACTTCTCAAATAATTCTTGACAGATTCGGAGGAAAAGTTCCAGATAAAATGGAAGAGCTACTCGAACTTCGAGGTGTTGCAAGAAAAGTTGCAAACATTGTAATGTGGGAAGCACACAACACAATTTCAGGAATTCCAGTAGACACACATGTAAAAAGAGTTTCATATAGATTGGGATTAACAAAAAATACAGACCCAAACAAAATCGAGCAAGATTTAATTAATACTTATCCAAAAGAAAAATGGCCAAATGTTTCATATATGTTAATCGAACACGGACGAGCAGTTTGCGATGCAAGAAATCCAAATTGTAAGAATTGTACCTTGAGAGATACTTGTCCCAAGACTGGCGTAAAGTTTAAATAATTTCTTCCAAGCACAACTTATGGAAAATCAAAATACAATCTCAATAGGACAAAAAGCACCAGACTTTGAAACTGATACTTATGAAAATGGAGAATTCAAGAAATTCAAACTATCAAACAATAACGGAAAATGGACCGTTCTATTTTTCTATCCTTTAGATTTTACCTTTATTTGCCCAACTGAAATTAACGCGTTCGCAAAACACGAAAGCAGATTTAACGAACTCGGAGCACAAGTAATTGGAGCAAGTACGGATTCAGTACATTCACATAAAGCATGGTTCCAACGAGATTTACCTGAAGTTAAATTCCCAATCATTGCAGACACAACTCACAAAGTATCAAGAATATTTGGAGTACTCAAAGAAGATGAAGGAATTGCATATAGAGGAACATTCATACTTGATCCTGAAGGAGTTCTAAGATATTCAGTAATTTCAGATTTAGATGTTGGACGTTCAGTTGAAGAAACAGTCCGAGCATTAGAAGCACTAAAAAATGGAGGACTTTGTCCTGTTGAATGGAAACCGGGAGAAGAAACACTCTAAGCTTTTTTCTTACCATTCTTAGTTACTCCGTTCCAGTTCTGTTTTTCCATATCTCCAAACCAGATTAGAAATTCTTCAACACGGAGTCTGTCTGAAGTAAATTTATTACAAATTTCAAAAAGTTTCTTAGCAACCATCGCCTGTTTGGGCTCAAGATCTTTCATCGGAAAACGATATAATCACACCTTATAATTCTTGCGACAACTAACCATAATATTTGTCTTTATAGAATTCAATTAATTCCTTTACTCGAGGAATACAAGTTTTATCCTGAACTCCTACTTTAGTTTTCTTTTGAACTGCTTCAAAATCATGAGCACCTTCAAGAACTGCTTCCTCAATATCTTTATCAGTAATCTTCAAAATTTTGTCAACAATTTCAGCACCCTTTGAAACAATTATTCTATCTTTCTGTCCAGACTTGAAGAAGTAATTATTAATAGCAGCACTCAAAGCCTTATCACCAAGAACCGAACAGTGAAACTTTCGTGCAGGCAAACCATGCAATCTTTCAACAATATCGTGAGGTTTCAAAGCAAGAGCCTGAGTGATAGTCATACCACCATTTTCAATAACCATCTCAGACATTATAGATGTGCTTGCAATTGCGCTAGCACAACCGAAAGTTTGCCACTTACATTCTTTGATTTTATCAGAATCAGAATCAACTTTAATCCAGATCTTCATCATGTCTCCGCAAGCTGGACTACCAACCTCACCAACACCATCTGATATCGCTTCGTATTCAGTAGCTTCTTTTTGAGTTTTCAAAATATTCTTTGGATTGAAAAAGTGATCTCTAACTTCATCCGTGTAAAACCAAGATTTAGCATCAACTTTTGCCTTTACATCTGGGTGAACCGTTCCTTTAACTTCTATCATCTTATTTCCTCCGCTTTCAAGTGAACTGGTGAAATACCTCGAAGTTTTTCAATAATGTCTGGCAAAACTTCCATCAACTTATCAACATCTTTCTTAGTATTTCGTTTACCTAAAGTGAATCTAATACTTCCGTGAGCTGCCTCATAAGGCATACCCATCGCAACAATTACGTGAGAAGGATCAAGAGTCTTAGAAGTACAAGCGCTTCCGCTTGAAACATAAATCTCATGCTCATTCATCAACAAAATAATTGCCTCTCCTTCAATATTCAAAAAAGTAATATTTGCATTATTTGCTAACCGTTTTTCTGCATGACCATTTAACCACGATTCAGGAATTTCATCAACAACTCGTTTAATCAGATAATCTCGAATTTCTTTCAACCGAGCACTCTCAGAATCTTTTTCAGCTTGAGCTAATTCCAAAGCCTCAGCAAATCCAATAATCCCTGGAACATTTTCAGTTCCACTTCTTCGATTATTTTCTTGACCTCCACCATGGATCAAAGGAACCAATCGAATTCCCTTTCGAACATAAAGAAGTCCAACTCCTTTTGGACCATAAATCTTGCTTGCGTTCAGAGTCATCATATCAACACCAATATTTCTAACATCAATATCTAAGCTTCCTGAAGCTTGACATGCATCAGTGTGGAATACAATACCTTTATCTTTTGCAATCTCGGAAATTTCCTTAATTGGTTGAATTGTTCCAATCTCGTTATTTGCATACATGATTGAAATCAAAATTGTATCTTCTCGAATTGCTTTTCTAACTTGTTCAACATCAACAATCCCATCCTTATCAACACCAACATAAGTTACATCAAAACCTTCGTGTCTTTCAAGATAATCACAAGTGTCAGTAACTGCATGATGCTCAATTGAAGAAGTAATAATGTGACCTTTCTTCTTTGATTTAGTCAAACCTTTAATTGCTAAATTACAACTCTCAGTTCCACCACCAGTAAATATAATTTCACTAGGATCGCAACCAATTATCTTGGCAATCTTTTCCCGTGCTGCACCTAAAGCTAATTTAGCTTTCAAACCTTTATAGTGAAAGCTTCCAGGATTTCCATATTCATCCTCAAGATATTTGTTCATAACTTGAGTTACTTCTGGTCTCAAATATGTAGTTGCCGAGTGATCAAAGTACGTTTCCATTTTATAGATGCTCCACGCAAACTCCACAATCTTCTGGAACATTTTCGTCCAGAATTTGATGAATTTTGCAAATTGTCAAATCATTCCGAATTTCTCTCAACAATCTTTGAGTTTCAGCAAAAACACTTGCTTCTTGAGAATTGATTTTCTTAGCACTTATTTTCAATTCTGAAATAACATGCTCAGGCAATTCAGCAAGTTTTCCTCGCTTGTCTTTTTTGTATTGAGAAACTGCAGCTTCACTTATTCCCATTAACTTAGCAATCTCTTTTTGAGATAACGCATGTTCATTCAAAAGTTCCAGAGTTAAGCACTTTCGAATTGCTGGAATGATGTAAACTGCTTCAATTTCTTGAGGATGCTTTAACATGCCCGACTTAACGGCCGTTAATTTAAAAGAACTTCGATTGAACAACTTATAAGTTTTCATACAAAATATAACCATGCAACCTTCTCCAAAAATCTACAAAGAAAGATTTATACAAAAATTCCAAGAGCGAAAGGAAAAAATTGACGATCATCTGGAAAAATATGACCAAATTGACAAATCGAACCGAGAACAACTCTTCGAAGAACTTGCATTCTGTCTTCTCACTCCCCAGTCAAAAGCTCGCTCGGCAGATCAAGCAATACAATTACTAAAGGAAAACAATCTTTTAACTCAAGGAACACCTGAACAACTAGAACCGCATCTAAAGAGCATCCGTTTTCACATTACGAAAGCAAAGAGAATCGTCGAGGCAAGAGAAAAATTTCAGGATTTCGAGTTCAATTTTGATGATATTAAAGAGCTCAGAGACAAAATAGTACAAACTTTCAAAGGTTTAGGGTACAAGGAAGCATCTCACTATCTGAGAAACATAGGTCATGGAAGAGATTTAGCAATTCTCGACAGACATATTCTAAAAAATCTAGTAAATATGGGATTAATTGAAGAAATTCCCAAAACTTTAACTCCAAAACGATATTTTGAGATAGAAAATACCATGAAAAACTTCTGCAAAAACAATAAAATGAACATGGGACACATTGATTTAATTCTCTGGAGTACAGAAACTGGAGAAATGTTTAAGTAAAAATCGACCATCGAAGCCCTTAAATATTATCAAAGGTCTAAAAAACCATGGCAAGAGCAGGCACTATGCGGTACTTCGTACTGCAAGAAAACAATAGAGACACAAGCCATGTCTTTACTGGACGGCAACCTAGACAGGCTGCACTGAAGGCCGCAACCCGAGGATTCACCAGTATTACCCTTAGAGAGCGAGGTACAAAGAAACTTCACATCTTTGAAGGTAAGCGAGTAAAAACCTCTGCACCTTCAAATGCACCAGACTGGATGCCAGCTCAAATCTGGAGGGCGCAAGTCCGAAAGAAAGGTATAAGACATTTGTAAGACAACCTCGGGCGGTGTAAACCAGCACCGTCCTTATATTCAAACCAATTCTTTTTTATACTTTAAGATGAAAAAACTATTATGGCGGAGAAGTTAAGACATAATGATCATCGAGTTATTGGACCAAAGCTAAATTTATATCAGCAATCTGAACTGGTTGGTCCAGGATTACCTCTATTTCCTTGGCAAGGAGAAGTAGTAATTAATGAATTACAAACATTTCTGAGAGATTTACTAAACAAAAATGATTATAAATTTGTCAAAACTCCTCATCTTGCAAAAATAGGTTTATTCAAAAAATCAGGACATTGGGACAATTATCGCGATGATATGTTTCTAACAAAGTCAGGAAACGAAAAACTAGCAGTAAAGCCAATGTCATGTCCACTTCATACAATTATTTTCAAGCAAGAGTCACATTCCTACAAAGATTTACCAAAACGTTACGCAGAATTTGCAACAGTTTATCGAAATGAAGCATCAGGAGCATTAACTGGACTTTCCAGAGTTAGAATGATTACTCAAGATGATGCACATATTTTTTGTGATGTTAATTCTTTAGATCAAGAACTTTCAAACTTAGTTGAACTTGTCAAAAAAGTTTACGAAGTATTAGGTTTCAAAAAAATGAATGTTGAACTATCAACCAGACCAAAAAAATATGTTGGAAATATAGAAACCTGGAATCGTGCTGAAGAAATCCTTGGAGAAGTTATGAAAAAAAACAGAATGAAATTCAAAATCAACAAAGGTGATGGTGCTTTCTACGGTCCAAAAATTGATTTCCATGCTGAAGATGCAAATCGAAAATCATGGCAACTCGCAACAATCCAACTTGACTTCAATTTAGGTCCAAGATTAGATGCAACATACACAAATAGCCAAGACAAGAAAGAACACCCAATCATAATTCATCGAGCCCTTTTAGGTTCATTCGAAAGAATGTTCGGAATTCTAATCGAGCATTACAACGGAGCATTCCCGACGTGGTTATCACCAACTCAAGTAAAAGTCATCAGTTTCAATGATGAACTGGAAATGTACACAAAATCTATCGAGAAAAAGATTAGAGCAGCAGGAATCAGAGTTGAAGGAGATTATAGATCGGAAACAGTTCAACTAAAAGTGCGAGATGCAGAAAAGCAAAAAATTCCATATATAGTTGTAATTGGAGGAAAAGAAAAAGCAAACAAAACTCTTGCAGTTCGACCAAGAGGTTCAAAGCCAAAGTTCGGAGTCAAGATGCCCGACTTCTTGAAAAAAATCAAGAAGGAAATTAATGAACGAACTATAGCTTAGCGCTACCACAATTCCTCAAAATATCTCTCAAACTTTTCAGCGCTTTCTCTATCATTAAAAATTACATTTGATTCATGATTTTTGGAAAAAGAATAATAACTCCAATTCGTCGAACCAATCAATACAATTCTACCGTCGACAATCATCAATTTGTTGTGTGTAGTAACTGAAGTGGAATCCCATTTAATATCGACTCCTGTTTTCTCCAAAATCTCAACAGCTCGCACATCAGTCAAAAATTGATCAACAATAATTTTAACATCAACACCCTCCGCATTTTTTTGAATAAGTTTCTCAACTAATTGATTAACTTCAGAGTCCGGATACTTTTCATAATATTTAATCTCAAACATCACTAAATGAATAGATTCATCTGCAGAATCAATTAACTCAAAAACTCGATCAAAATATTCTCTATCATTTACAACTTCAATTCCTTCAACACCTGAATCTGCCAGAGAAACATATGCAGGACCAACATAAAAACTAATAATCAAACCACCAAGAAAAATTCCAATAGCAAAAACAATGCTTCTACTTATTTTTCTTTTGCCGATATCCATAACGAGTTACTTTTTTACAATCAGAACAAGTATATTCAATCGCTTTGTTTTTTGAATTAGTTCTAATAGTAACTCTATTCAGTTTAAAGTAAATATAACAGTGGTGACAAAATTTCTTCTTCAAGTTTTGAGAAATTTTCAAAGTATATCGCATTGCAATTTTTCTAGCAAGATAAACATACCTGTCTGCGAATTTGTCATCAGATTTAGAAGCCAACTCAAAAAGAATCTCAATTCTTTCAAGAGCAATTTTTCGATTTGAATCTCGTTGCATAGAAAACTGTAAATTAATAGAATAAAAGTTTATTTGAATGAATATAAATGCCAGCAGCTTTCCCGCTTTCCCGCCATTAGGCAGTACCGACGAGTACGTGAAACAGCTTAACTTCCGTGTTCGGAAAGGGAACGGGTGTGACCTGTTTGCTGTGACCGCTGACAACTTTCCCTAATTTTGTGTATTTAAATACTTTACTAACAGTCAAGCATAGCTAAGAAAACCTATATAAAAAACTAAACACTTCTCTACGTATGGAGCTAGTTCTGGATAAAAAGCCTAAACGGCCAACAATAATTGAAGGATTCCCTGGAGTAGGTTTTGTTGGAACAATTGCCACAGAATTCATGCTTAATCATTTGAATGCAAAATCCATAGGATATTTATTTAATCCAGCACTTCCACCAATTGCAATTCTTCACGGAAAAGAAACGCGAAGACTTCTAGAAATATTCCATGCCCCAAAAGAAAATTTGGTTTTCATTCATGCAATCTCAGGAACAAAAGGTTTGGAATGGGAAGTTGCAAAAGCAATAGTCGAGCTTTCAAAACTTCTAAATGCCAAGCAAATAATCAGCCTCGAAGGAGTAGTATCTCCAGATAATGCAGAAACTTCAAGAATTTTTGTAAAGTCAAATGACTACAAATCAGAAAAAGAACTTCTAAAACTTGGTGCCGAGAGACTAGATCGAGGAGCGGTGACTGGAGTAACAGGTGCATTAATGCTCACTGCTGAAACTGTAAACTCAACATTTCTATTTGCAGAAACACATTCAAGAATGCCCGATTCTCGTGCAGCAGCAGAATTAATTAGAATGCTGGATGTTTACCTAAATCTAAAGGTAGATCCAAAACCACTAATAAAACAAGCGGAAGATTTTGAAAACAAGATTAAAGACATGATCAAGTTAGGAATAGATTCTCAAAAACCAGAAGATGATGAATCACAAAAAGTAAATTATCTAGGGTGAACTTGCAGCAGCCAAAATAACATTAACATCTGAAATAACTACATTCGAAGGTATTGCAAATCCAAGACCTTCATAACCTTGAAGCTTGGCATTAACGATTCCAATAACTTCCCCATCAGTGTTCAAAAGAGGACCGCCTGAATTGCCGGGATTCACCGCAACATCAGTTTGAATTAAACCTGCAGCACCCGAAGTAATAACTCGATCTTTTGCAGAAACAATTCCTTCAGTAACGGTAAAACTTAAACCAAGAGGATTTCCAAGGGCGACCACTTTTTGACCAATTTTAACATCATTACTATTTCCAAAATCAAGTTCATTCAAATTACTCAATCCAACCCTAAGCAAAGCAACATCGTTAACTTGATCAGCACCAATTAAGACTGCATCAACTCTCGCACCATTACTAAATAATATGTCAATATCTGTAGCAGTTTTTACTACATGATAATTTGTAACAATATAACCATCATCACTATATATTGCTCCCGAACCTTGTCCATCATCAGTCAAAACTGAGACAACTCCATGAACTGCATCTTCAACGATACTACTAAAGTCTCCAGAAACTGCACTCAATTCCGCAAGACTTTCTGAAGTACTTGTCAAATCAGCCTCAACAGTTTTAATTGAACTCCGAAGTTCGCTAGCCGTCAAACCCAACTCACTTGCCAAAGCATCAACATCAGCCTTCAAATTAATATTATCATTTTTTAACTCACTAACTTTCAATTCAAAATCTTGAATAACTGAATAATCAACACCAATAGATACGGCAGCAACAATAACTATCAAAGTGAATAAATATTTGCCAGAATGCCGACTTAAGTGCTCTCTCATAAAATAAAAAAACAATCAGAATATAAAAAACTGCCCCAGACAGGAGTTGAACCTGCGACCCCCTGATTACGAATCAGGTGCTCTACCGAACTGAGCTACTGAGGCGCGAAAAACCCAATTCTCAGCCATATATAAGTTTTTATATCTGAATTTCAAAAAAGAGACATATGGAGAACTATCACGAACTAATAAACAAGGCTCAAAAAGAAATAGATTCTTCAGATCATTTACTTTTTGTAACTTATAATATCGTAAAAGATTCAAAATTTGTTTTCTCCGTAACAAACCAATTAATTGATGCAGTAAAGTATGCACTAGAAGCATTACTTGAATTTGAAAGAAAGTCAAAATTAATTGAACCATATCCAAAACAATTCAACTTCATGGTGGAGACTTTCAAAAAGAAAGTAGCAGAACGAAGAGAGTTTGAAGAAAAAACACTAACTTTTCTAAACAAACTTGTGACGATGGAGCAAACAATTGACTCGAGTTCACTAAATTTCAGGCGAGGAGATACATATGTTTTAGCAGACGAAGATTTCGGTACTCAATCCATTGAACTCCAAACAATAAAATCATATTTCTCATCAGCACAAGAATTCGTAACTAAGGTAGGTGATATTATTGAGCAAGATTGAAGAAGCCAGAAAGAAAATAACGTTTGCAGAATACTTGCTATCACAAGATGATTCAAGCGAATTTTCAGTTGGAGCAATGAAACATATTATTGATGCGGCACAACTTGCAATGGAAGAATTAACTAAATTTGACTCAGAGCAAGTAAAAAATATTCCTCTAATAACTCAACACTTCAAAAAATTCAAGAATGAACCATACAAAGACTTCCACAGATTTTATATCAAGATGATGGATTCTGAATACAACAGTCTACAAGTTTCGACGAATGCCTTAAAAACTGTGACGGACTTTGTAAATCAGGTGGAAGAAAATCGCCAAGTTAAGTAAACTTATTCCAGATACGAGTGCTATAATTAATCAGACAATTAGTGAACAGCTCGAAGCAAAAAAGATTTCTTTCTCAGAATTAATAGTTCACCGCGCACTTCTTTCTGAACTTGAAAATCAAGCCAACCAAGGAAAAGATACAGGATTTTTAGGATTTAATGAACTTAAACTTCTAAAAGAACTTTCAAAGAAACACAAATTCAAAATAACTCATGCGGGAGATACGCCGTCATTACAACAAATAAAGATGGCAAAACGCGGAGCAATAGATGAGATGATTAGAAATCTAGCACTAGATGAAAACGGAACATTATTTACTTCCGACAAAGTTCAAGCAGAAGTTGCACAAGTTTCAGATATAAAAGTAATTTATGTTGCATCAGTACAAGTTGGTGGAAAACTAACCTTTGAAAGATATTTTAAAGAAGGATATATGTCTGTACATCTAAAACAAGACACCGTACCACGAGCAAAAGCCGGATCACCAGGACAGTGGGAATTCTTAGATCTTGCAAAAAAGAAACTGAAAGAAAAAGATCTGGAAAAAATCAGTTCAGAAATAGTAGATGCTGCAAGAACACTCGAACACTCATTTTTAGAGAGATCAAAAAGAGGACATGTAATTGCACAGATAAGAAAGTATAGAATTGTAATAACAAGACCTCCACTTTCAGACGCATGGGAAATAACAATTGTTCGACCAGTAAAGAAATTAGAATTAAATGATTATAATTTATCTCAAAGAGTTCAAAACAGACTCGGTGGTCGAGCAGAAGGAATGCTTATTGCCGGAAGTCCAGGTTCAGGTAAATCTACTTTCGCACAGGCTTTAGCAAAAACATATGCAGATTCAAACAAAGTTGTCAAGTCTTTAGAATCTCCAAGAGATATGCAACTTCCGCCGTCAGTCACACAATATTCATTAACTAAAGCTTCACACAATGAACTCAGAGACATCTTACTTCTAACAAGACCTGACTACACAATCTATGATGAAGTCAGAAATCTGGAAGATTTTAGTCTATTTGCAGACTTAAGACTCGCAGGAGTAGGAATGGCAGGAGTTGTTCACGCATCAAACCCAATTGATTCAATTCAAAGATTCATTGGAAAAATTGAAGTCGGAATGATCCCCTCAATTATTGACACAGTGATTTTTGTAAAAGAAGGTCAAGTACAAAAAGTCTACGGATTAAGAATGGGAGTAAAAGTGCCATCCGGATTAAGAGAAAAAGATCTGGCTCGACCAGTTGTTGATATTTATGATTTTGATACTGAAGAATTAGAATATGAAATCTATTCGTTCGGAGATTCAACAGTCGTCATGCCAATAAAAAAATTAAAACAAAAAAGCAGAAAAGGTGATCGAACAGAATTAAGATGGCGAATGCTTGAGAATTCAAAATATTTCGAGTTTATGTTTTTCACACCAACAAAAAGAGTTTCAGTTGTAATTAATAATATTCTAGTTACAAAACTTCCAGTACAAAAAGGACGTTCATTAAGAATAATGAAGAAGTCAAGTCTCGGAAAAGAAATAAAACACGCTTTAAGAAACCGTTTAGAACTCAGGTTTGAATAAACGGACCTGAAGAGATTTGAACTCTCGACCTACTCCTTAGGAGGGAGTCGCTCTATCCAAGCTGAGCTACAGGTCCAGTATTAATCTTCAAAAGTTCTTTTTAAGTCGTTCGCAATATCATTCCAATTTCTCGAATCAGTAAATAATTTTGCACCAACAGCTTTCAGTTTAGATTTAACGGGAGAGTTGTGAACTATCTCAATTGCTTTAGCAACATAACCTTTTTTCAGCTGAGATTTCTTCAAGATAATTCCTCGTCTCGAAGTAACATAAGTTGGAATCAATCCAGCGTCAGAAGTTATAACTGGAACTCCAGTTGCAATAGCTTCCATCAAGCTGAGCGCAGAAGTTTCAGTTTTAGAAAGAAGAACATAAACATCCATTGCTCGCAAATATTTTTCAGGATCAGAAACAAAACCTGTAGATATAATTCCTTCACCCTTTAACTTGTCTCGTTCAGGACCATCACCTAAAATTAACAAAGAAGACTTAGGATGGTTCTTCTTGAACTGTTTGAATGAATCAACCAGCAATCGAATGTTTTTCTCTTTACTAAGTCGACCATGAAAACCAACTACAAATTTTCCAGTGATTCCAAGATCTTTTCGAACTCTCAAACGATCGAACAAATTTTCTTTGAACCGAGTTTGATCGGCATTCAATGGAACAATCTTAAAGTTTGATTTAATTCCAGCTTTTTTATATTTCGCAACAATAGATTTATCGGGTGCCAGAATAATATCTATTTTTGAATAAATTCTCCTGAACAATGGTTTCAAAATTCTACCAACACTTTTTCGACCAATTGCAAACGGAAATAATTCCCAATCAATAGTGTGAGCATAACCAATTAATTTTTTCTTACCGCTTGCTGAATAAACTGCACTTGCTCCCAAAGGTCCACCAGGAGTATTTACAAAAACAACATCTGCCCAATCAACAGCATCATTAATTGTTTTACTCTTAGGTCTTCCAGGTTTAAATTCAGCAATAGTAAATTTGAAAGTTGGAGTATAAATCACATTAAGTTTCCGAGAAGAAATCATTCCTTCTCCCCCGTCAAGACGCGGAACCAAGAACTTAATATCAAAATCATTTTTCAGATGTTTGTAAGTCTCCTCCATGAAACGAACAATTCCATCAACACGAGGATAAAATGTATCTGAGACAAAGAGAACTTTTTTCTTTACCATTTGTAAAATACCTCTGCAGTCGTATTACCGTGTCTTGCACCATTCCAATAATCCTTAACAAAAGTCAGAGCAACATTATAGCTCCAACCAAGCGTTTTGGATTGACTCTTAAATTCCTTCAGAGCACGCTTCTTTTTGTTGAAAAACTTGCTAGTATCAACAACCAATTTTGGCTTTTTCAAATTCTTATGACGAATTGGAGACCAATTATTGAATGTGTAAATCCGAGCCTTCAAGTTTTGAGAACGAACCTGTTTCTTAACGAGTTTAGCAACACTAGTATGAGCCGGATGACCGTCATCAATAGAGTGAGTCAGAATAATATCAGGATTATATTTCTTTAAAATACCTGCAACTTTTTTCTTAGTTTCCTCTGTTCGACGCTCACGCCGAAGTGTTGTGTCTGGAAGACCCAAAAAATGAAGATTCTTAACGCCAAGAATTTTACAAGCACGAGTTGATTCAGCAATACGTTCACGAGCAAGCTGAGAACGAGGTTTAACTAAGCTTGAATTCTCACCGTAAGTAAAGATAATTGAAGCTACTTCATCACCATTCTTAGCATATGAAGCAATAGCTCCACCTGCACCAAGAACTTCATCGTCAGGATGAGCTACACAGATTAGTACTTTCATACACAAAACAAAGGTCTACAGGTTTTAAAGGTTAACTTTTTAAAGCAAAACAAATCAAGAAAGACACGCGTCGATGGTGTAGTCTGGTATCATTCTAGCCTTCCAAGCTGGTGACCCGGGTTCAAATCCCGGTCGGCGCATTTCGCATTGAAAAGTCTTTTAAAGGCTACATACACAAAAGAACCATGAAACTTAAGAAACTAGCATCAGCAGGTCGTTTCGGAGCACGTTACGGAAGACGAATTAAGCAAAGATTACTTACTTCAGAAATTCCACAACGAGCAAAACATAAATGTCCATACTGTATGAAAAAAAATGTTAGACGAGTTTCAACAGGGATTTGGCAATGCCGATCCTGCGAAGTCAAGTTCACTGGGAAAGCTTATACTCCCGGAGAACAGAAGGCGGTAATATAATGGCTTACACATGTCAAAAATGTTCACATGAAGTAAAACCTGAACAGGTAAAGTTCAGAGTAATTTGCCCTTACTGCAGTTCAAGAGTTTTAGCAAAACAACGGAGCGCAGAGGCAAAACCTACTTTAGCACGCTAATGTTTCAATCCAAAATAGAAATTAAAGGTAAAAAAGAATTACTCGAAGCCTACAAAGTGGCACTCGAACCCGAGCAAAACTTTGAAACGCAAAGAGCAGGATACAAACTAAAACCCTCAAAAGACAAACTCACAATCAACATAACTGCCCAAGATGCAACATCTTTCAGAGCAGTTAACTCAACACTTACCGGACTGATGTCAATTGTCTGGAGAGTATGGAATTTAAAAAATGAAACCAGAAGCACTTCAAGAAAAACTAAATGAACTTAATGTTCTACAACAAAGATTGTCTATTTTTACACAACAAAGACAACAATTAGAGCTTTCTAATGCAGAAATAACAACTTCTGCAGAAGAAGTATCAAAAGCTAAGGGAAAAGTATATTCTCTGACTGGAAACGTTATTTTGGAAAAAGATGCTAAAACTCTAAAAACAGAGCTGGAAACACAAAAAAAGGAAATCAGCAAGCATTTGAAGACCATCGGCGCACAAGAAGAAAAGTTAAAAAATAAAGCGTTAGAATTACAAAAAGAAGTAACTGAAGGTTTACAAAATGACAACGCTAAATGAAGCAATTGAACTCATCGATGAAATTTGCGAAGAGCAAGGAATGCCAAAAAACATCAAAAATATTCTAATTGAAGTTAGAGGAAGTTTACAAGACAATTCCCGTGACGTCAAACTAATTCTAGATGAAGCAAAAGAAAAAATTTCAAACTTATCTGAAGATCCAAACTTACAATCCTTCTCAAGAACCCAAATTTGGAACTTATCAAGTGCTTTGGAAGAAGTACAAAGCTAATTTTCTTTATTCATCAAATCATCTAAAACTTTATAATTGGACAGTAATAAAAAACCGTATGCCAATGAACAAATTAAGGAACAGATTTGGGAGAATCCTAAAGAATCCTGGTGATGTAATTTTAACTGAAGATTATGTTGAATTAAACCAAGAGGCAAGAAAGAAACATGCTCCAAGAATTCTAGTCAGAACCTTTAGACTGCACGACTTTGAATCAGTAAAAGAAATTCTAGACTCAATTAGAGAAGGATATACTATTGGACTGATTAACATGCTTCCTTTGAAGGACAAAGATTCAATCGGATTAAAGCGAGCAATTGATAAGCTAAAAAAGACAATTGAAGCAAATGATGGAGATATTGCAGCATTCGGAGAACACTGGCTTGTAGTCACTCCAGGAATTGCAAAAGTTTATCGCGCATCAATGGCAAAAGCAGAAGAAGCTGAAGGAATGGAAGATGGCACATCAGAGCCAGTTCAACCTTATTAGACAAAACTTATTTATATGATTGAACATATACTGAGATATGGCAGTTTCACCTGACGAGTTCATTCTTTTTGCAGCAATAATCGGTCTTTTAATTGGAGTAATTTGGGGATTAAGATATATTGTAAAACTTGAAAAGAGAATTGAATCTCTCGACAAAACAATAAGAAAAGCTGTAGCTCCGGCAAGAAAACGAAAGAGATAAAACTCTCTCAGACTATTTCTACTATGATTTACACGTTTAAACTATCTGGCGAAAATCTAAATCTATCAAAATTCGAAGTTGAAACTCTTTTCAAAACCAAGTGTACTCGAAGAGGAAAGATTGCTACTTGTAACTTAACTCAATCTCCAAAGAAACTCAAAGAGATTGCAGAACGTTCCGCACTTATCAAAAAGATTTACAAAAACAATGTTAAAGTTTGGGAATTCAAACAAGGCAGATACAAACTTAGAGAACCAACCGCACGCCCAGCATTCCATCCAACTGGAATGAAACCAAAAATGGCAAGGATGCTTGTAAATTTGACTGGAGCTAAAAAAGAAATTCTAGATCCTTTTTGCGGAATCGGAGCAACATTAATTGAAGCAGGAGTATTGGGACTCAAAGTAAGCGGTTCAGATTATGATCCAAGAATGCTGGATCGAACAAAAACAAATTTAAAATACTACAAAATAAAACCAAAGAAAATTTTCAAAGCAGATGCAACAAAATTATCAGAACACCTAAGGAAAAATTCACTTGAAGCAATAACTTGTGATCCGCCATATGGACAATCCTCAACTACTTCAGATAAAAATCTAAGAAATCTTTTCAGATCTTTCATGAACGAAGCACACAAAGTCCTAAAGAAGAAAGGACGACTTGTAATAATAATTCCAAGCAAGCTAAAAATTCCGGGATTAATTCCAAAAGAATTCAAACGGTTAGGAAAGTTTGACTGGTATGTTCATGGAGGATTAACTCGACAAATAGTCGTTCTAGAAAAATGAAGTTCAAATCACGTTTCTTTGCAGCACCAATGGTTAGGGTTTCAGATACAGCATTCAGAATAATGTGTTACAAATACGGTGCGGGTTTAGTGTTCACTGAAATGACTTACGCTGCAGCATTAGCAAGAGGGATTGACAAAGTAAATATTGATCGAAGACAAGAAAAGTCAGTAGGAATTCAATTAGCAGGAACAGACTTGAAAGAATTAGAATCTGCAGTAAAATTCATTGAAGACAAAGTTGATGTTTTTGATTACAATCTAGGATGCCCGGTGGATAAAGCTCAAAAACAAAAAGTGGGAGCAATTCTACTTGAGGAACCAAGATTAGTTAGAAAAATTCTAAACAAAATTGTATCATCAACAAACAAACCGGTCTTTGCAAAAATTCGTTCAGGTTATTCGGACAAAAATATTAATTATCTAAAAATTGGGAAGATTGCTCAAGATGTTGGTTGTGCAGCAGTAACGCTTCATCCAAGAACTGCAGCAACAAAAAGAGGCGGTGGCGCAAACTGGGAACATATTAAGAAATTGAAAAGCAAACTAGATATTCCAGTAATCGGAAACGGAGACGTCAACTCTCCAGAAGATGCATTACAATTAATGAGTACAACTGATTGTGATTATGTAATGCTGGGAAGGGCTGCTGCAAAAAACCCAGCGATTTTCAAGCAATGTAATGATTTCATAAAAACTGGAAAATACAAAGAATCAAATCAAATCAAACTTGCAAACGAATATATTGAACTAACAACGAAATACAACATAAAATTCTCAACAATTAAGAGTCATGTAACATATTTCCTGAAACCTCACGCAGGAATAATAAACAAAACCAAAGACCTTAATACTCTAAAAAAGACCTTGAAATCACTATGAACTTAGTAGACGTACATGCGCATTACACTTACAAGAACTTCCAGAAAGATATAGATGAAACTATATCACGAATGGAAAAAGCCGGAGTAAAGAAAGTAATTACAAACGGACTCAGTCCAAAAGACAACAAAGAAGTTCTAAAACTTGCAAGCAAATACAAGATTGTAGATGCTGCTTTAGGAATTTATCCAACAGAAGCAGGAAGTTTATCTGACAAAGAACTCAAAGAGATTCTAAAGCAAATCGAAGATAACAAAGATAAAATTGTAGCAATCGGCGAAGTTGGTTTAGATCATCATTGGACAAAAGATAAGAAAAAACAAGACAGACAAAAAGAAGTTCTCAGAGAAATAATCAAATTAGCAAACAAAATTAAGAAACCAATTATCGTTCATTCAAGAAAAGCAGAAGGAGAAACAGTAGAAATAATGAAGGAAGCAAAAGTTCCAGTAATTATGCATTGTTTTTGTGGAAAAGCGGAACCAACAAAAGAAGCAATTGAAGCAGGATTCTATTTCTCAATTCCAACAATGATTGTGCGAAGTAAAACATTCAAGAAACTTGTAAAGCGAGCAGGATTAAACAGACTCTTAACTGAAACGGACGCACCTTTCCTTGCACCAAAAGCGGGAGAAAGAAACGATGCATCAAATATAACTCAGTCAATTACAAAGATTTCAGAAGTTTTAGAAAAGACTGAAAAAGAAGTCACACAAAAAATCTATTCAAACTACAAGAAACTTTTTACTTAGTAACATCCCTTTTACCTGAAAAGAACTTTGAAGGCGAAACTCTAAAATCCCAAACCAAGAGAAGTAATACTAACATAACAGTTGCAGCAACCAACGAACTCATAAACACATCTAGAATATGAAGATTCATCTGCAACCCAATTCCCCAAAACAGAGACAAAGTTCCAAAGAATATCCACATTCTTCGGTTTGCAAATAACATTTTAGTTCCTCCAGTTTCAGGAACCATTGCTCTAGCATTTTTCCAAGCAGTACCACCCAACATAAGAAATGCACTAAATATTGCAGACGTTGGAATTGCACTCCAAATAAGAGTCCAAGATAAAATGCTCAATAAATAATAAGTAACAACACTCTCAAAAGAATTATGAATTAGATAAACAATTGAAGAAAGCAAAATCAAGAAAACCAACAAAGCACTTCGATAAGCAGTTTCATAGCCCAATCCAGATCGCCACCCTTCTTTCAAGAAAGGTCTATAACTTCGCTTAAATTTCAAATCAAAATTCATCAAATCCAAGAATAATACACTTCCATTTGTCAAGATTGCCAAGACAATAATAAAGAAATAATTTACAGGATTATGATTCTTAGTCATCTCGGCATTTTTGTAAAATAAGAATTTGCTAAACACTCGATAGATAGAAATCAAAAGTAAATAAGAAACAAGTACTGCCAATACAAAACTATACAGTCCTGCTGAAATACTTGAAGAGTTATAGAATTTCGAATAAGAGATTGCAAAACCAAATAATATTGAAGAAATTAAAACAGGACGCATTTCTGAATCAACCTTAGGAATAGTAAATTTACGCTTAGAAGATTTACGACGTCTAGCCATAAGAAGAACTTCAACTACTCAAATAAATATCTTCCCAAAACATATAAACTTCAAGATATAGTAAAACTCATGAGCGAATTAAAACAGGTTATTCTAGTAAATATGGAACTTGGAATGAGTCGCGGGAAAATAGCAGCCCAAGTTGCACACGCAGCAGTCGAAGCATCACTTCTTTCAATTAACAGAAAAGAATTTTCAGAATGGCGAAAAAGAGGGATGGCAAAAGTTGTATTGAAATGTCCAGATCTAAAGACATTACTTCAAACTCATCGAAATGCAAAAAGAGAAAAACTAATTACTGCATTAATTACCGATGCCGGAAGAACCGAGATTCCTGCAGGAAGCAAAACTTGTTTAGCAATTGGACCAAATTCAAACGTAAAAATCGACAAAATAATCAAAGATTTCAAGCTTTTATGAATTCAGAAATAACCCATTCATTTCTAACTTCAGGATGGAACATAACTCCATAAATTTTCTTAGATTTATGTTTAATCGCTTGAACACTTTTCTTGCTCCGTGCCAAAATCTTAAACGCAGATAATTTTGAAATTCCATTTGTATGTAAGGCATAAGCTTCAAATTTTTTCTGACCAAACAATTCACCTTTAACTTCAACCATACCAATTTCTTTCTTTGGAATAATTACTCCGCCAAAAGTCTTAGCAATAATTTGAATTCCTGAACAAATTCCCAAAACCGGTTTGTTTAAATTTTTCAACCATTCAAAATTGTTTTGAAGATAGTCATTGTCAGCAACAGAAGTTCCACAAATAATCACCTTATCAAACTTAACAGACTTTCTCTCAGCATCAGAAATATTAACAAGTTCATAATCGTGTTTTTTTGAAATCAAATTAACAATCGGATTTACAAATTCAAGTTCACTTAATTTATCTGAACAAGTAGAAACTATCAAAACTTTCATTTCAAATCTGCCTCCTTAACAATAAATAATCCCACATGATTTGAATATTCCTTTTCATACTCAGAAATCTTTATTTTTCGTTTGAACATCGGAGCATTCAAAACTAAACTTTCAAATTCTCCACCTTCGCCGGCAGGATGAATCTTATATTTATCCTGTAAAACTTTCAATTCAGAAATTGCTTTAGAATCAATTTTACGACCAAGCCAATTTTGATCAAGAGGATATGCTGCGATTGAAGAAATTATAATTTCATATTTTTCTCGAACTAATTTTTCTAACAATTCAATTTGATCAAATTGCCAAAGAGGATTAAAACACCAAAGTCCCAATTCCGCACAAATTTTCTGGACTCTTGAAGCCTGATAAACTGATCCAACCGCACCAGTAACTATTCCTTCAATATCAAATAATTCAACTGCATTTTCAATTAAATCTTTCAAATCAGAAAGTTCAAGTTCTTTTTCACCCGCAGTAAAACCAGTAAGTAAAGGAATATCTAAAGCTTCAGCTTGTAATTCAGTAATGCCAATATTTGGAGTATGAAACATGTAACTTTCATCATTTTCAGACTTCATAGATAACAAACAAGAAATTTCGTGATGTTTTTCAGCCAAATGCATAGCTAGAGTACTATCCTTTCCACCAGAAAACAACACTCCAAGTTTCATGTTCAAACTTTATTCAGTAGGTATTTATATTTTGTTTTTGAACGTATTATGTGGTCGAAGTATCAGTAGTCATTCCAACAAAGAATGAAGAGAAATATATTGGAAAAGTTCTCAATAATATTTACAACCAGTCTTTCAAAG
>JAAZWY010000004.1 GCA_014240455.1 Nanobdellota archaeon
AGCAAATCGAAAACTTCCGTTTCATTTGAAGGAGATACCGGACCATATCTACAGTATACTCACGCAAGAATTAACTCACTTCTAAAAAAGAAAAGAATAACGAGAACCATTAATGGAAAATTAACTAATGAATCAGAACGAGAAGTTCTAAAGAAAGTTTACAATTTTCAAGAAGTTGTAATTAACACATACAATTCAAAGAAACCAAGTACAGTTGCAAACTATTTGATGGACTTAGCAAAAACATTCAACTCGTATTATTCACAAAATCTAATTATCTCAGATAATAAAGAATTAACTTCTCATAGACTGGCAGTCTGTTCAACAGTAAAGCAAGTTCTGAACAACGGATTAAGTTTGCTTGGAATTGAAGCTGTTTCAGAAATGTAGTGGGCGAAGCAGGATTTGAACCTGCGGCCTCTGGTATACTCAGACTACTCTAATCGAGTAGCGTCTTATAAGACCAGCGCTCTGACCAGACTAAGCTATACGCCCAATTCTATTTCGTAAAATGTGTTTAAAAACTTAACTACAACTATGTGTAAACTGCCGTTCCTGCTAAAACTGCAATAATTAGAAGTGGAATTAGTATTACAATTCCTGCCAAGATTATATTCAAGATTGCCTTCCAAATTGAGAATTTTTGAATCTCAGAAATCATTCCAACTTGAAGTACTAAAGACCAAACTCCTAATATCATAAATGCAATACTACTTACGCTAAGAATGCCGAAGGATTCAGAATTGAGTGCAAAGAAAAGAGGTATGAATAAAAGAAGTGAAGTGACTACTGGAACGCCTGCCCAAGCAATTGCTGCTCTTAACTTCAAAGCATTGGCCTTACCATTAATCCATCTTCCAGTCAAACTTAACAAAAAACCTGAAATATACAATGAAACAATTCCCAATAATGCTGCAACAAACGCAGAACCAATAAAACTACTTCCTCCAACGATTGCATCCATTGATTCAAAATCTAGTGCGTTATTCGCAATACCTGCCAAGGCGGCAAGTGGAAGAACCATGTATTTAGGATCGTATTTCAAAATAGCTTTAATCGTATTTCTTGGATGTAACCAAACTTCTTTCCACGGATTAATCTTTAATTTGGCCATAAAATAAAATTGCACTCCTTAGTTTTAAACTTTCCTTAAATTTTGAAAGTGATGTGCTCGAAACATTTAAAAAGTAAAAATTGGAGCAAACCTTACGCCCCTTTGGTGTAGTTCGGTCAATCATACCAGGCTTTCAACCTGGCGACTCGGGTTCAAATCCCGGAAGGGGCGCTTATAATTCTGAAAGCGTCATTTAATTACCTTTATAACTTTTTTCGCGTATACAAAACTGCAATGGGATTACGACCAGGTACTTATGACTCAAGACAGCTTAATAAAAAACAACATAAATTATTATCTGAAGCAAGACGAAGTTTTAGAAATATTGCACTAACTGATTTTGGATATATAAATTCAAATGGAAAGGGTGGACGTGCTCAATTATATACTAAAAAACGAATTGGTTGGTTCAAAACTGAATCAGAATTTGTTGGTGATTTAATTTTCTTAGAATCTAAAGATGATCTTGTAATCGCTTGTGCATTTTATACAACTGAAAAAAGACCTTTTGTTTCAAGACGTCTACATAGTGCAATAAGAGATTTGAGAGCTACAGTGGAATACAAAGGACTTGATGAAAAACTGGGTAAAAAAATAATTGTTGGATCAGAAACAATTGAAAAAAACTAATTATCTAATTCAGATTTGATAACTTTGATAACTTCTTTCTTAACAGATTCATCTAACATTGCATATTTTAAATTAGCAATCAAATATTCTGTCGGATTTCCAACATCGATTCGAGTACCTTCAATCGAGTGTGCATGAATTGTTAATTTGTCGTTAAGTAATTCAGCCAAACCGTCAGTTAACTCAATTTCACCACGGACACTTTCAGTAACTTTCTCTAGTTTCAAAAAAAGCTCAGGCACAACAATATATCTTCCGCTAATCGCTAACTCTGATACAACTGAATCAATGTCTGGCTTCTCAATTATTCTTTCAACTTCAGTAGATCCCTTCTTAACTACAATCATTCCTTTCTTAGTCATTTTTTCCTTGGATAAATTCTCAACACCAACAATTGTTGCCGAACTTCCTAACTTTTCATAAGCATCAATCAGTTGTTTTGTTGCAGGAGTTTCACAATTAAGATAGAAATCATCTCCAAGTAAAATTGCACAAGGTTCACCGTGAGCAAAATTCTTTGCACGTAAAATTGCATCACCTAACCCTCGAGGATTGCTTTGACGTTTGAAAGTAATATCAACTTTTTCTAATAATTTATTGAATTCTTTTAATTTTCCATTTCCAGTATTTGTTATATCGAAATGTTTCTCGAGAGAATGTTTGTTTTCACCCGTAATTATCAAAATTTCAGTTATTCCTGATTTAATTGCCTCTTCAACAACCAATTGAATTACTGGAGTATCATAAATTGGTAACATTTCTTTTGGTTGAGTTTTTGTTGCAGGTAGTAATCTGGTTCCTTTCCCTGCTGCTGGAATAATTGCTTTTCTAACTTTCATCTTGATCCTCATCAATTGCTCTACCTTTAAGTTCTTTCCAATCTTGTTCGGGTCTAACTTCTAAGTTTGTTTCCCAAGCGCCATTTATTGTGTGCGTATTAACTCCAATTGATTTTGCAAATGCCATAAACGCATTGATATCTTTCGGAAAACAGCTTCCACCAAACCCTCTTTTACCGTCTGGCCCCGGAACATTCAAATGTGAATCTGCAATTCTCCCGTCTGCAACAAAACCTTCAAGTGCAGTATCCCAATCTGCTTCAATTTTTTCACAAATAAGTTTCATCTCATTTGCAAATGCAACCTTTACTGAAAAGAAGATATTGCTAAAATATTTTACAATTTCTGAAGTCTTGTAATCTGTCTCAATAACATTACAATATTTGAATCGGTCCGTGTACAGCTTAGAAACTTTCTCTGTGTATTTTTTTGCACCACCAAGAACAATTCTACTTTGATTTATGAAATCCAATCTTGAAGATCTTTCAGTTAAGAATTCTGGATTGAAGATTATGTTAAGTTCTGGAAATTTTTCTTGTAGTTTTTCTGTTGTTCCGGGGACTACTGTTGATTTTAAAATAACGATATTGTCTGTTCGATTATTAACTTCATTTATTTCTTTGAAAACTTGATCTATATATTTTAGACTTATTGCGCCTTCTTTAGTCATTGGTGTTGGAACTGATACAAAAATAAAATCGCTCTCATTCACTGTTTCTTCCAAAGTATGTAATGATCGTTCAGGTAACTTATCGTAAACTTTTACTTCACAGTTTCCTGTTGATGTTGGTGAAAATCCGTGTGCAATTGCACCCCCGACATAACCATTTCCAACAATTCCGACTTTATTCATAAATTCCCACAATAATAAAAACTTAAAAAATGTCGCAAATGTTTAATATGTTGGTCTTCACAAATACTCATGCCTCTGATGACACAAATTATGGGTTGGTTCTTAATTTCAGTTGGACTGTTAAAGGTTTTTGACTGGAAAAAATTCGCAGAAAATTTCTCAAAATACGATTTAATCGCAATGAGAAGTAATTCCTATGCTTATTCCTATCCTTTAATTGAACTATTAATTGGTGGAGCATTCTTGGCTTCTTGGAATGTGAAACTCGTAGCGGGATTTTTATTGGTTCTAATGATAATCGGCGTGGCAGGAGTCGGAAAAGCTCTAAGAGATCATAAAAAAGTTAAATGTGCTTGCTTGGGCAAGCTTGGTCATAAATTAAACATAACTTTGACAAAATTCACGCTGATTGAAGATATAATTATGGGTGGAATGGCTTTAGCAATAATTTTACTATAGGGTTCAAAAAGTTAATAAACTAAATTTTAAATGAGGTTGTGAGCCAACGTCGCATAATCAGGTATTGCGCTCGCCTCGAAAACGAGTTCCTTTGGGAGTTGCAGGTTCAAATCCTGCCGTTGGCGCTAACCTTTTATTAAACAATAAACTCATCAATACATGTATGAAATCATTCTAGGTCGTTCACCAAAGGAAAGGAGACTTCTTGATACCAAAGGTACAATACTTCTAGGGAAACATTACGTACAAATGGAACGTAATACTTCTTTAGCGAATCCAATTTTGCTGGACATAAATAAACCTCATGCAATTCTGGTTTCAGGAAAACGAGGGTCTGGTAAATCATATACTTTGGGAGTTATGGCTGAAGGAATTGCAAATTTAGAACCCGAAATAAAACAAAACATATCAACAATAATGTTTGACACAATGGGGATTTTTTGGAGTATGAAAAATCCAAATCTAAAGGATGCAAAACTTCTAACGGATTGGGAATTGAAACCAGAAGCGTCAAATATAACTGTTTACAGTCCAATCGGAAAGTTTGATGAGTACCAGCAAAAAGGATTTCCTGCCGATAAACCTCTCGCAATAAGACCAAATTTGATGAGTGCAAAAGAATGGTCTCAAATATTTAATATTGAAGAATTAAGTCCAGCAAGCTTGCTATTGGAACGAGCAATAATAACAATTGAAGAAAGTGAACCAAATTTCTCATTAAATTCTTTAATGAAAACAATCAAAGAAGACGGAGATGCCAACGAGAATGAAGTTAAGATCGTTCTGAGCAAACTTAGCGCAATAAAGAAATGGGGGATTTTTGACGAGCGAGGAACGGATTTATCTGAATTGACAAGTGGTGGGCAAGCTACAGTAATTGATTTGTCACCTTATGCAGAAACTGATGATGGTGATATGATTCGTGCGTTGATAATCTCACATATTAGTAATCACATAATTAAAAAACGTCTTTCTGCAAGAAGAGAAGAAGAATTAGAAGAAATTAAAGGGAACTTATCTGCAAGAAAAGAACCTTTATTATGGATTCTAATTGATGAAGCACATGAATTCTTACCAAGGGAAGGTACAACTCTTGCAAGCGGCGCATTAAGGCGAATATTGAAAGAAGGTAGGCAACCCGGGATTTCTTTAGTGCTTGCAACACAGCAACCAGGAAAGATTGATACAGACGTAATGACTCAATCAGACATAGTTATTTCTCACCGATTAACTTCAAGCACGGATCTCCAAGCATTAAATGGAATAATGCAATCTTATCTCGCTACAGACTTACAAAAAAATCTTGATTCATTACCAAGAGTTTCTGGATCTGCAATAATTTTAGATGACACAAATGAAAAAATAATTCAGGCACAAATTCGACCAAGAACTTCCTGGCATGGTGGTTCAAACCCAAGTGCAATACCTGGAGCAATAATGAAGTCTTTAATTGACGCAATCAAGGAAAAAACCACGACGAGCTAATTCTGTCACCACCAATTTAGTAAATAAAAGCTTAAAACTAAAGTAAGAGGAAAGTCAGAATGATTCATGTACCTGTTGAGGATATTATCAAAAAAGTATCGGAACAATCTGGATTATCTGAAAAAGAAGTCAAGGAAAAGATCAAGGAAAAGATGACTTCCTTGAAAGATTTAGTTTCTGAAGAAGGAGCAGCATATATTGTAGCTTCTGAATTGAATGTGAAACTTTTTGAAGATCCGGCAACTAAAGTCCTAAAAATAAATGAAGCACACGTTGGTATGACTGGTGTAGAAATTGTAGCAAAAGTTTCTCAAATATTTGAAACTCGTAACTTTCAACGTGACGGAAGAACTGTAGATTTTGTTCCAATTATGCTTGCAGATGAAACAGGTCAAATTAGAACTACTTTGTGGGACAGACGAGCTGATTTGATAAAAGAAGATCGATTAAACCAAGGTGATGTTGTACGAATTAAAGGTGCATCAATAAAGGATAACAAATATTCAGGAAAAGAATTGCAATTGACTTCAAGAAGTCAAATTTTAATTAACCAGGACGAATTAGATGTAAAAATTGCACGTCCCGAAAAGCAAGAATTGCAAGAAACTTCACTAGATAAACCTATAATTGGTAGCCCTGTAAAAATTAGAGGTACAATTGTAAATGTTGCAGAACCAAGATTTTATGATGCTTGTCCTGAATGTAGAAAAAAGGTCGCACCTGAAGGAGATAAATTTAGATGTGCAACTCATGAAATTGTAAAGGCAAATAAAACATTAATTTTTAATTTTGTACTTGATGATGGCAAAGGGAATGTAAGAGCAACGTGCTTCGGTGAATCTGGAGAAAAAATTCTTGGAATGAATGCAGATAAATTACATGATTTGTTGCTTGAAAAACCTGTTGAAGAAATTGCAGTGGAATTCTTGGGAAGTTTTGTTGAAATCCAAGGAAGTATTCGTGAAAATAAAGCTTACGACCGAACAGAACTTTCAGCAAATTCAGTTAATACTCAATTAGATCCTAAAAAGATCGCAGAGCAAATGCTCGGGAATAAATAATGCCACCAAAGAAGAAAGAAAAAACAGTCACAGATGCCGTTGAAAAAATCAAACTAGAAGAACCTCAAGAAGAAACCCCTCAGGAACTTGAAGATTTACCTGGAATTGGTCCGACTACTGCAGATAAACTTAGGGACGCAGGATATGATACTATAATGTCGATTGCTGTTGCTCCAGTTGCACAAATTGCAGACTCTTCGGGAATGACTCAGGCCGGTGCATTGAAAGCACAAATTGTAGCAAGAAACGCAATGGATATGGGCTTTTCAACAGGATCCGAGTTAGTAAAAAAACGAACAACCATTGAAAGATTAAGTACAGGCGCTGAAGCACTTGATGAATTGCTGGGTGGAGGTATTGAGACTCAAAGCATTAGTGAAGCTTACGGAGCCTTTGGTTCAGGAAAATCACAAATTGCAATGCAATTGGCAGTTAATGTTCAACTACCTAAGAAGGATGGCGGTCTAAATGCTGACGTCGTATTCATTGATACTGAAAACACATTCAGACCTGAGCGAATAACTCAGATGGCTGAAGCACGAGGAATAAGTCCAAAAAAGGTATTAGATAGAATTATGGTAGCGCGAGCATATACTTCTGATCATCAAATGTTGTTGGTGGATAAGGTTGACGAATTAATAAATCGGCAAGGAAAAAACATTAAGTTAGTAATTGTTGATTCTTTGATGAGTTTGTTCCGTTCTGAATATGCTGGTCGAGGAACTCTTGCAGTCAGACAACAGAAATTGAACAGACATTTACATGCGCTTCAACGTTTAGCAGACAAACATAATCTCGCAATTTATATTACTAATCAGGTTCAATCAAAACCAGACGTATTTTTCGGTAATCCAACTGCTGCAATTGGTGGACACATTCTTGGACACGCATCGCAGTTCAGAGTTTATTTGAGACGTGGAAAGGCTGGAAAGAGAATTGGTAGATTAGTAGATTCTCCTTGTTTACCTGAAGGTGAAGCAATATTCAAAATAACTGAAAAAGGTATTGAGGATGCATAAGCCAAAATATCTTAAAGTCTTATCTTAAGAATATTCATGCAAGAACAATTGTTTCTATTTGGAATAACATTGATAGCAATAATTTTTGCAACAATATCAGATTTAAAAACTTTTGAAATTCCAGATGCCATTTCATACTTTCTAATTATATTTGGTATCTCCGCTCAAATAATTCTGGCAACAACAAGTCAATCTTTACAACCCATAAACGCATTATTAATTTCTTTGGCAATAGCAAGTGCAATAGCAATTCCTCTTTTCCTGTTGGGTCAATGGGGAGGCGGAGATACAAAATTACTTTTAGGAATTGCCGCAGTTTTGCCAACTTTCCACACAACGTCGCTACCTTTCATTTTGACTTTCACATTCAATCTATTCCTCTTTGGAGGATTATATTCAATCTTAATTATGAGTTATTTATCAATTAAGCATTGGAAAAAACTAATTGAACTCTCACCCCTTTCAAAAAGACTATTAATTTTAACTGCGCTCACAAGCTTCCTTCCATTCATATTACAAAACATATTTTTTATACTAATTCCAATTATTGCTGGAGGAATAACAATAACAAATCTTGCGTTAGTTTTACAGAAACATTTTTTCATCAAAAAAATACATCCATCAAAACTAACTGAGGGAGATTGGATAACTAACGATCTAAAGGTTGGAAATAAAACTATCTACAAAGTCAGAAAAATTGGAGTTCTTGACAAAGATATACAAAAAATTCAGAAATATTACAAGAAATCTATTGAAATTAAGACAGGAATTGCGTTTGGACCTTCTTTCTTGTTCTCAATTCTAATTTCAGGGTACTTCGGCGATATTTTGTTCCAAATTATACCTCAAGTTCTAAGTAAAATATAAAAAGGAGTAGCGCATTCAGTTCTTTGATGGTAGTCTTAGAATCTTCTCATTATATCTTACTTGGTGTAGCAGGATTTTTCGCAGTTGTTTGGGCTCTTATGAGTATGGGAGTTGTATCAACCAGAAATCATGATTTACATAAAGAAAAACATGCACATTTAGACAATTTAAGCCAAGTAATTAATCAAACATATGGTTATTTGGAGTCTATCAATGACAAATCACACAACGCATTAGAATGTAGCAACTGTAATGTTGTAAGAGCACATCTACATAATGGAGAACTGAATACGGCTCATGAAGCAGCAAGAATGCATCACGATGTATATCACTTCTTCAGAGATTATTAAAAATTAAAGCTTTTTTCGCTTAGTTACTTTGATTGTCTTTTTTCGTTTAGTGGCTACTTTTTTCTTTTTGGTAACTTTTGGAGTTGTTGAACCTAAATTGACTCTAGAACTAATTGGTTTCAAATTCTTGCCCATTGCTTCGGCCATCTGCTTTAACTTCTCAGGATCAATTTGATTTCTCTTCCATTCTCCAATTGCTTTATCATCTTGGAATCTTGGAATAATATGAAAATGAACGTGTGGAACTTCTTGACCTGCTGCTGCACCATTGTTTTGGAATACATTAATTCCGTGAGCTCCAGTCATCTCGAAAATTGCGCCAGAAAGATACTTAACAACTTTCATAAGGTGTGTAGCTAAATCATCTGGCATTTGTGGAAGTACAATATAATGTTCTTTTGGAATAACTAACGTATGCCCTGCATTAACTGGATTTATATCTAGAAAAGCATATACTTTGCTATCTTCATAAATCTTAAAGGAGGGAATTTCCCCCTCAATTATCTTACAAAATATGCATTGTGCCTTGCTAGCTTCCAGAACTTGCTGAGGTGTTTGTGCCATAATAGTGATATTAATCAAAACTTTTAAGACTTCTCAATTTCTTTATTATTTATGACTTTGAAGTTATACAATTCACTTACAAAAAAGAAGGAACTCTTCAAACCAATCTCGAAAAGAGAAGTCAAAATATATTCTTGCGGACCAACAGTATACAATTATATTCATATTGGAAACCATAGAACTTTCTTAATGAGTGATTTCCTTAAACGTGCTCTAAAGTTTAATAAGCATAATATAAAACATATTATGAATATAACTGATATTGGTCATCTAACTTCTGATGCAGATTCTGGAGAAGATAAGATGTTGGCTGCTGCAAAGAAAGAAAGAAAATCAGTCTGGGATATTGCAAAATTTTATACTGATGCATTCAAAAATGATCTAAAATCATTAAATATTATTGCTCCAAATAAATTCACTAGAGCAACCGAGCATATCCGCGCACAAATTACTATGATAAAACGTTTAGAGAAAAATGGTTTTACATATATTAAAGATGGAAATGTATATTTTGACACTTCGAAATACTCAAACAAAAAATTGGGTGGAGGAAATATAAAACAACGTGCAAGAGTAAAAAAGGATCCTAACAAGAAACAACAAAATGACTTCGTTCTTTGGTTCACAAAATCAAAATTTCAAGATCAAGATATGAAGTGGGATTCACCCTGGGGATTGGGTTATCCAGGTTGGCACATTGAATGTTCAGCAATGGCTACAAAATTCCTAGGAACTCAATTTGACATTCACACAGGCGGGGAAGATTTGAAGCAAATACATCATAATAATGAAATTGCTCAATCCGAGGCTGCAACTTCTCAAAAACCTTGGGTAAATTATTGGGTACATGGTGCTTTTCTAGTTAATAAAAATAAAGGAAAGATGGCTCGTTCTTCTGGTGACTTTGTAACAATTCCAAATCTTGAAACAGCAGGATTTGATGCGTTAGATTTTAGATATTTGACGCTTGGAACTCATTATCGAAAACAGATGCTCTTCAGTGAAACTGCATTAAAATCTGCTCAGAGTGCGAGAAAGAAATTATTTAGCACATATATCGAATTAAGATCTGGAGGCAGGGGTTCATTAAAGTCCACCAAACTTGGTGATAAATATTTCAAACAATTTACTGACTCAGTCAATGATGATCTAAACTTACCTAAGGCATTAGCAACAACTTGGGCTGTATTAAATGATAAAAAGGTTCCAGATAAAGAAAAAGTATATTTGCTTTTAAGATTTGATAATATTTTTGGATTTAATCTAAGAAAATTAAAGTCTAAATCAATACCTTTCCGAATAAAGCGGCTAGCAGAAAAGAGATTGAAAGCACGACTAAAGAAAGATTTTAAGACTGCAGACAAACTAAGAAAGATGCTTAAAGCAAAAGGTTATGAGATAGAGGACACTATCAAAAGCTACGTTCTAAAAAGGAAATAGAGTCACAACTTAACAATAAGCGTGACCCATAAAGAGTTTCTTCAAACCCCATAAAATTAGTAAGCCACCAAAAGCTTGTTCAAGTGAAAAACCTCCGCTGTAGGTCATCCAACCTAATGCGATAAGCAACAAGCCATAAATAGCATACCAATAATTCATAGTATTGGTCTTTTTTGCCATTCCCAAAAATCACATTTGAAGTATATAAGTTTAATCCGAAAAACTGACTCAGAAAGGGTTTTAAAGTAAAAATCAGCCCTAAAACTACGCGCGGGTGGCCAAGTCCGGTAAGGCGTCAGGTTGCAGTCCTGACATTCGGGGGTTCAAATCCCTCCCCGCGCTTCAAAAACATTTTAATAGATTCAACTAGTTTTATCATAATGGACTTTTCAAGGCTAACAAGATCTCAGAAAAAGCGTGCTACTTTTCTATCAAAAAAACGAAGAAAAAGACAGAAAGAATTTGAACAACAAATCTCAATTATTCGTCACTTCATGCTCGCATTCACAGCAGGAATTGGGTTCATTTTATTGTGGAGCGGAATTAGTCGTTGGAGTGGTGAATTCATGAGTTATGGCGAAGCAATGGCCGTAGGACTTGGATTGTTAATCGTTAGTGGATTTATGACTAAAATATTTATCAAAAACTTCTCTTAAACAGCAAAATACTTTTAATTATGCATAATAATCAACCTTCATGCCAATTGTATATCCTCATGAGTTCATAGCGCGAACCGCAATACATTCAGTTAAGGCTGGGCTCGCAAAAGAGCTTAAAACACGAGGAATTTCTCAAAAAGATATCGCAAGATTAATGAATTCTCAAGTTTCAGCAATTTCGCAATATGTGAATGGTCAAAGAGGTGGAAGTTATGAGCTTTCAGAAAACGTAATGAACCTATTAAGTGCTGTTGCTGAAGCAATTCATGAAGAACCTACTGAAGAATTATTGAAGTATGGCGTCTCTCAAATTTGCAATAAAATCATTGAAGAAGAGTATGGTTACAATTTTGATGAAGAAGAAGAAAACGCAATAGAGGAAATAGAAGAAACGCAATACGAGAGCGATATTGATTTGTCTGATTAAGAGGGCAAATCCTTAAATTTTAAAGCTTTTACAACTAACAATATACCATGGAAAACAACGAAAAAATGCCTGAAGAACAACGAAAAAATGAAGACGCAGATGATGAAAGTTTACCTTTCCCACGCGCAAGAGTGGTAAGATTAATGCGAGCTTCAATCACTGACGGAAAGCAAATTCGATCTGAAGTTAAAGACTCACTAAATCTATGGCTTGGAAACTTAGTTGCAAAAGTTGCACGTGAAATGGACAATTCTCCGTATGGATCAATTGGACTTGCAGACTTCCAAAGAGCAACAGCGCCTTTCGACCAAATTGCAAATCTAGTAAAGGATGAAGAAAGACTTCATTTAAGTCTTGAAAAACTTAAAGTTGATGCTGACCAAGTTCAAAGAGATATGAGAAGATTCTTCACTCAAATTAAAGGCGAAGAATCAGAATAATGACTATTATTGATGTTGTCTATTCAGAAGACAGCCAACGGCATCTTAAATTAATCAAGACTCTCGACAATAGAAAAGTCGTGGAAGAAATTGATGCACCAGAACCTTATTTTATGGCGCTTCCAAATAATTTGGAACAAGCAAAAAAAGATATTCTTGGACTCACTTATGAATTCAAAGAAAGGAAAACAAACGTTATTCGGGTTGAGCAAGTAACTAAGAACTTTCAAAACAAAGAAACTGAATTTTTGAAAATTGTAGTGAATTTTCCTCGTGAAGTTCCCGTCATTAGAGAAACAATACGCGAATTGTCAAGCATTACTGAAGTTTATGAATCAGATATCCCTTATGTTTTCCGTTCAATTCTTGATAATAAAATAGAATTGTACAAAGACTTCAAACCAAAGATTCTTGCCTTCGATATTGAGACTACAAGCGATGGAAGTTTTCCAGATCCTTTGACTGACAAAATTGTATCAATTTCTTATTACAGTAAAGATTTTGAAAAGGTTACAATTACTCGTGATTTTAAGAAAAAACACAAATACATAAATTCGGTTTCATCAGAAAAAGAACTTTTAGAAGATTTCAGAGAAACAATAAATAAATTTCAACCAGATATTCTAACTGGATACAATTCAGATATATTTGATATGTGGTTCATTAAAGAACGTGCTTCAAAAAATAAAGTAAAATTGAAATTAGCTCCACTGAACGAGGAACCAATTTATACGCGAGGAGCAAGAAATGCTAAGCCAGTAAAAATAAATGGTATAACTCATTTGGACACATATATTTTCATTAGAAATGCGCTTGCTCCAAGACTAAAAACAAACTCACTATCTTTAGATAATGTTGCTGAAGAGATGCTCGGACAAAAGAAATTAGAATTGGGAGTTCTTCCTCATGAAGCTTGGTTAGATGACAGTGATGAAAATATGAATCGCTTTTCGGAATATAATTTACTAGATTCTAAATTAACTTATCTACTTGCAGAAAAAATATTGCCAATCGCATTACAATTCTCAAGATTCACAGGGCTTCCATTATTTGATGTTACTCGGATGAGATATGGAAGATTGGTAGAACAATTCATCATCAAGAGTGCAATTGAACAAAACAGAATAATTGAGAACCGGCCTTCAAACGATGAAATAATGAGACGCAGATCAACTCAGGCAGAAGGCGCATTCGTATATCAACCAACGCCAGGAGTATACAAAGACGTTCGAGTTTTCGACTTTAGTAGTTTGTATCCTACAATTCTAATTGCTCACAATATCGATAAATATACAATGAAATCTGAGGGGACTGATAACGAAAAAATAAATCTCCCTGACAAAACAATCTTTTTTGATAAATCAAAACAAGGATTTGTTCCAGAACTTATTGAAAGAATAATTACACGAAGATTTGAGGTGAAAAAACTGATGAGAACTTGTGAAAAGGATTCTGACAAACATAGAACTCTTGATGCAGAATCTTACGGTCTAAAAATCTTAGCAAACTCTTTCTACGGATATTTAGCATTCTTCGGAGCAAGATGGTATTCATTAGATTGTGCAAGATCAATAACTGCAATGGGTAGAAAATATATTCACGACACAATTGACTTGGCAGAAAAACATAACATAAAAGTAATTTACGGAGATACTGATTCTGTATTTTTGATTAATTCAGACAATATGGATAAATTCAAAGATGAAGCTAATGAAAGACTTCCTAATCCCATGGAGCTTGAAGAAGAAGGATTGTTTAAATCAGGAGTATTTTTAGAAAAGAAAGGTTCGGGTGCTGGAGCAAAGAAAAGATATGCACTTATGGATCAAAATAACAAAATGATTATCAAAGGTTTAGAAGCAAGACGAGGAGATTGGTCAAAACTCGCACAAAAAGCTCAAGTTGAAACTCTAAATACCATCTTAACTGAAGTGGATGGAAAACCTGCTTTGGAAAAGATTCAAAAAATAATTTCAGATATTCGAAACAAAAAAATTGATATGCAAGATTTAATCATTACAAACAAATTAACAAAACAAATACATGAATATAAAACAAAAGGTCCTCAAGTTGCAGCAGGGGAATTGTTAGCTCAAACGGGAATTAAAGTTGGTGCAGGAACAATTGTAAAATATGTAATTACTAAAGGAAGCTCAAAACGAATACGTGACCGAGTAAAATTACCTGAAACTACGAGTCTTGAAGAAATTGATGAAGATTATTATATCAACAATCAATTAATTGGCGCAACATATAAAATTCTTGAACTGTTTGGTTACTCAGAAGAACAAATCAAAAACCTTAATACCGGTCTTGACCAATGGTTCTAAATTAAGATGGCACTAACTAAAGACGTACTAGCAAAATACAAGAAAGCCAGTGAGATTTCCAAGAAAGTAAAAACATATGGTAAATCTCTAGCAAAACCTGGAGTATCATATTTAGAATTATCAGAAAAGATCGAAGCTAAAACTCGGGAGCTCGGTGCAGAGTTGGCATTCCCAGCAAATCTCTCAGTAAATGATGTGGCTGCACATTATTGCGCTACGCACAACGATAAAAACGTGCTAAAGAAAGGAGATTTAGTAAAATTAGATGTGGGTATACAGATAGATGGATATATCGTAGATAGCGCAATTTCATTCGGAATTGAAACAAAAGCGCACGATAAGATGATAAAAACAGCAAGATCTGCACTTGACAATGCGATAAAAGTTATCAAGCCCGGGGTTAAAGTATCAGAGATTGGCGCTCAAATAGAGACTACGATAGAAAAGGCAGGTTTCAAAGTAATCAAAAATCTATCAGGACACGGACTTGATCAATATGTTGTACATGCAGGATACAACATTCCAAATTATGATAATAAAAGTAATGAAGCTTTGAAAAAAGGTGATGTAATTGCAATTGAACCTTTCGTAACAAATGGTCGTGGTGGTGTAAAGGAAGGTCAAAGTTCAGGAATATATGAATTATATCAAACAAAACCAGTTAGAATGTATAAAGAAATCTTGAAACACATTGTTGAAACTTACAAAACCCTTCCTTTCTCAGAAAGAGAACTACAAAAGACATTTGGGCCGTTGAAAACACGGTTAGCTCTGGGAATGTTTGTTAGAGCCGGAATTCTTCACGATCATAAAGTACTTCTTGAAGAAAAAGGATCATACGTAGCTCAATTCGAACATACAATAATTATTGATGACAAACCAATTATTCTAGGCTAATTTTGAATAAAAAGCTTCTAAATAATTATCCAAATTAACCCATATAGCTTGGGCCATTACTTGGCGCAGCTACAGATGCAGCCTCAAGTGCTTCGCGATATTTATTCAATTCAAGTTTACTCAAAGATGGTTGTACTTTCTTCAGAGCCTCAGTGAAATGTTTCTTCATAACAACACCCTTACTTTTCTTTCCTTCTTTGACTTCTCTCAAAACAATCATTGCGGCCTCTCTGACAACAGCCTCAATATCTGCTCCAGAATATCCTTCAGTATCTTTGGCCAAAGTTGCTAATAAAACTTCCTTGGATAACGGAACTTCTTTAGTATGAACTTTGAAAATCTCAACTCTTGCATCTTTGTTTGGAGGACTTACTAATAAGTGTCTATCAAATCGTCCAGGTCTTAACAATGCTGCATCAACTAATTCAGGTCTATTGGTTGCAGCAAGAACTACAACATCACTCAATTCTTCAACACCATCAATCTCAGTTAAAATTTGATTGACTACGCTCTCGGAAGCTTTTGAACTTTCGTTACCTTGTCTAGCTCCAGCAATAGAATCTATCTCATCAAAGAAAATAACTGCTGGTGCAACTTGCTTAGCCTTCTTGAAAATTTCTCGAACTGCTTTTTCAGATTCTCCAACCCATTTATTCAATAGTTCTGGACCCTTAACTGAAATAAAGTTTGCCTCGCTTTCAGTTGCAACTGCTTTAGCAAGTAAAGTCTTACCTGTTCCTGGCGGTCCATAAAGTAAAATTCCTCGCGGAGGTCTGATTCCCATATCTGTGAACATTTTTCGATTCTTGATTGGCCATTCAACAGATTCAATTAATTCGTCCTTGGTTTTTTCAAGACCACCAATTCGTTCCCAAGGAACATTTGGAGTCTCAACTAAAATTTCTCTCATCGCTGAAGGAGTTACATTCTTCAGTGCGTCTTTGAAGTCTGCCATTCGAACTACTAGTTTCTTCATAATCTCTTCAGTTAGCGGTTCATCATCTTTTAGATCGTGCTTCATAATAACTCGACGAATAACATTCATCGCAGCTTCTTTTGCCAGCGATTCTAAATCTGCTCCGACAAAACCATGAGTAACTTCCGCTAGTTCTCCAAGATTAACATTTCTTGCAAGCGGCATGTTTCTAGTGTGAATTTTTAATACTTGTAATCGACCCTCTTTATTTGGAACTCCAATTTCAATTTCTCTGTCGAATCTTCCACCACGTCTAAGTGCCGGATCAAGTGCATCTTCTCGGTTTGTTGCAGCGATAACAATAACTTTTCCTCGACCTTTCATTCCATCCATCAAAGTTAGTAACTGTGCAACTACTCTACGTTCGACTTCGCCATAACTCTCTTCTCGCTTTGGTGCGATTGCATCAATTTCATCAATAAATATAATACTTGGAGCTTCTTTTTCAGCTTCATCAAAAATAGCTCTAATTTTCTTTTCAGCATCTCCTACAAACTTGCTCATAATTTCTGGACCATTAATCAAGTGAAAAGATGCTTGTGATTCTGATGCGACTGCTTTAGCCAACAAAGTCTTACCTGTTCCTGGCGGTCCATAAAGTAGAACTCCTTTTGGAGGTTGAATTCCTAAACGATCAAATAGTTCCGGTCGCTTCATTGGAATTTCAATCATTTCTCGAACTTTTTCTACTTCACCTTTAAGTCCACCAATGTCTTCGTAAGAAACATCTGGTACTGCATCTTCTGAAATTTGAACAGCTTCAGATTTCAATTCGATTTTAGTATCTTCAGTAATTAGAACTGCACCCTTTGGTGTTGCACTAACAACTGCAAACCGTAATCCTGACATAAATGGTAATGCTCCACCAATATCTAACCCTGCTAGTGCTTCTGCAAATTCCATTAGTGGATCCCCACGGTTATTGAATCGTCTTCGCCGTGAAGTGCTGATTGTGACTATATCTCCCTTAGATACTGGACGTCTAAGAAGTGCTCTTTGAAACATTTGTGCTGGTGCTTTAATTCTTACACCTTTTTGTGCTGGTGCCAAGGTAACTTTTTTAGCAACTTCAACTTCAGCTGCACGAATAGTAACTCTTTCAGAAACACTAGTTCCTGAATTTTTTCTGGTCAAAGGATCCATTCGAATGGTTCCAAGACCTAAATCTGCTGGAAAAGCTCTACCTGCAATCGCAACAGTTTTTTTATCACCTTGAATTTCAACAAAATCACCCTGTTCAATTCCAAGTTTCTTCAAAAATTCATTTTCAATTCTGACAACACCTTTATCTACGTCGTCTTGAACTGCTTCTTGGACTTTTAAGATAATTTCATCTTTAGCCATAACGAACAAAAAACATTAAATTTTAAAAGAGGATTGAGTGGATGCTCTCACTTTCTCTTTCTTACTCGATTTTTGGCAGTTACTAACATATGTGGAGCTCTTTCTTGTGCGACATCAAATGCCCAATCTTCAAAACCTTGTTCAAGTAAAGAATTTACAAGTCGCTCTGCTGCTTCTTGATCAGCATTAGCTCTAACTTTTCGCATATACGCGGCTTTTCTAGCCTTAACTTCAGGCTTTTGATTATATCCTTTCATATACTTTTTCTTGTGAGTAGATACTACCATATACAATATCTTAAATGTCAATATAAAAACATTATGAAATGGAACGATGTAGTACGGGGTCTAAACTTATAGATAATATTCTTGAAGGTGGTTTAGAAAATGAAGTGACTACAACAATCTACGGACCCAGTGGTTCGGGAAAAACAAATATTGCAATTCTCGCAGCGCTTTACAATGCGAAAGATAGTAAAATTATTTTCATTGACACAGAAGGTGGATTCTCTATTGACCGAGTGAAACAAATGTTTCCTGAAGATCACGAGCGTAGGCTAAAAAACCTAATAATTTTCAAACCAACAACATTTACTGAACAAACCGAATTGTTCAGAAATCTTGAAAAATTTGCAAACGAACACGAACCGAGCCTAATTGTAGTTGACTCACTATCAATGCTTTACAGATTAGAACTTGGTGAACGAGAAGCTTACGAAGTTAACAAAGAAATGGCTCGTCAATTAAGCACACTTAGAAAGATATCTCACAAACTAACCATTCCAATATTACTAACAAATCAAGTTTATGCTAATTTTGAAAGAAAAAATGACATTAAAATGGTCGGTGGTGATTTAATGAAATATACTTCAAAATGTATAATCAAATTGGAATTGGGAGAAACTGGTCGAATTCTTAAACTTCTAAAACATCGCTCAATTCCGATTAAAGAAGTTCAATTTAAAATTACACAAACAAATATTGAAGAATCTACTGAACGAAGGAAGTTCAATTTGTTCTAAAACATATAGTAGAAAATTACAATAAAAACTAAAAACGCTGCAACATACCAAAGCCGGTTCCACTTATGATCTTTCCAATTGGCCAACAATTCGTCTTCATTGACATTCTCTAAATCTTGTTCAACTGTTTTCGGATTCATCTTTCTTCTTACTCTCACAATCAGGATTTGGACAAAACAACCAAGGTTTTCTTCGACCAGTTCTCGCTTGTAGTATTTGTATATTACAATGCTCACACTTTTTATTTTTTACTACACTCAAAATTCCACGTTGAGGTAACGGCCAAGTGAATTTACATTTTGGATAACCTGAACAAGCAATGAATCTCTTTTTTGAAGCTCGAGAACGTCGAACAACCAAGTCATTTTTCTTACATTTAACACACTTGAACAAAGTAACTTGTTTTTTCTTAGTTTCAACAAAACTAGCTGAGAGTGCCTTACCTATTGCTTCGGAACTCTCTTTCAATTGAGCATAAAGTTTTGTAACTGAATCTTTTCCAACTTTAATAACTGCTTCAGGTTTAACTTTTCCTTCACGGATACCGTCCATTCCCTTTTCAAAATTTCTAGTCAACTTAGAACTCAAAACTTCAGGAGCATGTTTCTTGAAAATGTTGAAAACTTTCATTCCGAACTCAGTAACTTCCATTGGATTTCCTCGAATATAATTTCTCTTAACCAAAGTTTCAATTATTTGAGAACGCGTAGCTTTGGTTCCTAAATTTAACTTCTCTAACAATTTGATTAGTGATGCAACATTATATCTTGCAGGCGGTTGTGTTTCTTTGTCCAACAACTCAGTATTCTGATTCAATGCTTGTCCAACTTTTAGAACTGGTAATTCCAATTCTTTACGTAACGCATATGGACCGTACCATTTCTGCCAAGCAATCTTAGTTGTAACAGTTCCCGAAAATTTGAAAATCTCTTTTTCGATATCAAGTTTAACAGCCGTAGTTTCACGTTCACCATCTTGCCCAAAGACTGAAAAGAATCTCCTAACAATTAGATCGTAGATTTTTCGATCTGGATCTCCAAGCGCTCCTACTCGATCTCCAGTTGGATGAATTGCCGGATGTGCCGGATCAGATTTCCGACCTTGCTTCGGAATCAAACGAGTAGATAAAACTTCTTTAGCAAGTTCATGATAAGTTGGATTTGTACCCAATTTAGATATTATTTTCTTAAAATTCAGAGCCTTTGGTAATTTCTGACTTGAGGTTCGAGGGTATGAAATTAACGCTTTGGTGTAAAGAGTCTGTGCAATTTTCAAAGTCATTGACGGACTATATTTGAAAACTCGGTAAGCTTCAATTTGTAATGAGGTTAAATCAAATGGAACTGGAACTAGTACTTTTTGCTTGCGTTTTTTGATGTCAACAATTCTTCCTAGACGATCTTTAACTTTCGTAAAGATTTTATCTGCTTCAGGTTTCTTCCAGAATTTATCTTTCTCATGAACTGCTTGAAACTTTTGTGAATTTAACCAAAGGTTTGCAATGATCTGCCAGTAAGGATCTGGTTTAAACTTCTTAATTTCAATTTCGCGTTCAGCCAAAATTGCTAATGCTGGTCCTTGAACTCTACCAATACTCAAGGGTTGATATCGGTTCAAAGCTTTAGACAAAGAACTTGAAATTATTTGAGATAGATTAATTCCATAATACCAATCAAGTGTGTGACGGACAACTCCTGCTTTAGCTTGTCCCCAATTCAAAGTATTAGATTTATTCTTGTAAGCATCTTGTAATTCTGAAACTGTAAGTGTAGAAAACTTCATTCGGTTTGCATCTTTCAAACCCAATAATTCTCGAACAATATTTAACCCGATAACTTCACCTTCAAGATCATAGTCTGTTGCAACAGTAACTATATTTGCTTTCTTTCCAAGACTCTTCAAAGTTTTGAAATAAGGTTTCTGAAACGAACCGCCACGACTTTCGTAAGAAGGTTGCCATGCGAGATTAAAAACTGGATAAAATCTTTCAGTTTTCTTCAAACCAAATAAATGTCCAACTGCTGAACCAATCAAAATTTTACCTTTATCTGCTTCCCAATATTTCACGCCATTAAGACGCTTTAAATCAGCATCGCCAAAACTTGCAGCGATTTTTTCTGCTGCAGAAGGCTTCTCTGATATAATCAGCTCAACCATAATCTTACCATTAAACACCCAGTTTTAAAATCTACTAAAGTAATTATTTTCTAGAGATAGTTATTTTGTCAGAAATGTTAATTATTCTCCCTTCTGGACCTGGATTTGTAGTAATTGTTTTTCCAATCTTATCTCGCGTATTGAAGCATTCATGAATGTGTCCGCAAATATGTAAATCAATTGGATTTTTCTTAATAAAGTCAGTAATATTTGTAGCTCCAACATGTTCTTTTATGTCCGTCATAAAATCACACTTAGTTCCGTGGGCGGGACGGTGTGTCAGGAACACAACTTTTCCTTTGGGATGACTTTTCTTAAAGTTCTTTATCTTTAGCGATAAGTGTTTCTTTGAAATCTCCAGCGTCGGTTCAGTTTTTCCATAAATTCCACCACCGCTTCCAACAAACAGTACTCCTTTTACAACAATTGCAGTTTGATGAACTAACAAAGCTTCTGGTTTCTTAGCAAAAACGTATAATGACTTCTCATTATCTTCGTGATTTCCTGGAATAAAGACAAAAGGTTTACTAATCAAAAAGTTAGACATAATATTCTCAAGGTTTTTTCCAAAGACAGTAAAATCTCCAGTACAAACTAGAACATCTGGACCTTCGTTCTTAATTTTCTTAAGAATTTTAGAAATAATCTTCTTATCTCCGTGGAAATCTGTAAATGCTAGAATTTTCATTTTGATTTGATTGCTTTGAATCCAGTATATTTCCAAAGTGCTTTAGGAATTTTAACAGATCCATCTTTTTGTTGATTGTTTTCAAGTAGACATGCCATCGTTCGCTCACTTGCCACTGCAGTACAGTTCAATGTATGTACTACTTTTCTCCGTCCGTCTCTATCGTCGAACTTAACATTAACTTTTCGAGCTTGATAATCTGTAACATTGGTTCCAGAACACAATTCACGATATTTATTTTGTGCCGGAAACCAACCTTCAATATCATATTTCTTAGAACCACTATCATTCATTTCTCCCGACGCAATATTTACAATTTGATATGGAATTTCTAGTCCTTTGAAAATATCTTCAGTAACTTTAATCATCTTTTCATGCCATTTCCAACTTTCATCTGGATGACAGAAAACATATTGTTCAATTTTATCAAATTGATGAACTCTGAAAATACCTTTTGTATCTTTTCCATGACTTCCTGCTTCTTTTCTAAAACATGAAGAATAGGCAGTATAGGCCTTAGGTAAATCTTTCCAATTAAACACATCATTCATATGGAATGTTGCAAGAGTTTGTTCAGAAGTTGCAATCAGATACAAATCTTCATCTTGAATTTTGTACAATTGTTCTTCAAAATCGCCGAGTTCAGCTGCAGCTTTCATTGGTTCGTGTCGCATAAGAACTGGCGTCCACATGGGAGTAAATCCTTGTTTAACTAAAATATCCATTGCATATTTTAGAATTGCAAAATTTAGTAAAACTAATTCATTCTTCAAATAATAAAATCGTGCACCTGAAACCTTTGCTGCCTTATCGAAATCAGCCAAGTCTAAGTCAAGTAATAAATCAACTTGATGTTTAATTGGGAATCTAAATTTTGGGATCCGGCCTCTTTTTCGTACAATCTCATTTCCATCTTCAGTTTTAGAAACTGGGACTGATTTGTGTAAAATATTTCCGACCGTGTATCGTAATTCATCTCTTTGAATAATTAATTTATCAGATTTAACTTGCAAATCTTTGATGTCTTGAACAACTTTCTTCATTGCACGAATTTTGGTTGCTCCACTCTTTCCTGATTTCTTTAGTGCACTAATTTCTTTAGATACTTTATTTCGTTCAGCTTTCAACTTCTCCATATTGTGGATAGTTTTTCGCCATTTGTTGTCAATTCGTATAACTTGATCTACAAGTTTTGGATCTTTAAATCGCATCTTCTCAGAACCTCGAATAAGGTCTGGTTTTTCACGAAATAATTTGATATCTAACATAATCAAACATAAGCTTACAGGCTTTTAAGGATTACGACATGACTAAGTGAAAAATTAATTCTTTCTTAACCATTCCAACATAAGTCGAACTCCGAATCCAGTTCCATAGACTGGCCAATAATGTTTGCGTTTAGAACCTCTGGCCGTTCCAGCAATATCAATATGTGTCCAAGGAGTTTCGCCAACAAAGTTTTTCAAAAATAACGCAGCAGTTATTGCACCACCATAGTTTGAACTTGAAATATTATTCAAATCAGCAATTTTGGATTTCAATAATTCATTATAATCATCAGGTAAAGGCATTCTCCAAACTTTTTCTCCGACATAATCTCCTGCTTCAAGAATTTTATCTGCAACTTTGTCTGTAGAAAACAAACCAGCATAATCTTCTCCCAGTGCTGCAACAATTGATCCAGTTAGCGTTGCAAAATCTACAATTCTGGAGGGTTTGTAATTCTTCACAACATAAGCCATAGCATCTGCAAGAGCCAGTCTTCCTTCTGCATCAGTATTTCCAATTTCTACGGTCTTTCCAAGATAAGAATCAAGTATTGTTCCGGGTTTGTATGCTTTTGTTCCAACTGCATTCTCCACAACTGGTGCAACTGCCAAAATATTTTTCTTTAATTTTAATTCTGCAGCGGCTCTTATTACGCCCAGCACGACTGCAGCACCAGACATATCAGTATTCATTTCCTTCATGGAACGAAGTTTGATGTCCAATCCGCCAGTATCATAAGTAACTCCCTTACCGACAATAGCAATTCGTTCCTTTGAACTTGGATCGCCTTTGTATTCAAGAATTATTAAGTGTGGTTCAAACCTGCTTCCTTGGCCAACCCCTAAAAGAAGCCCAAGACCTTTGCGTTTCAATGCAGCTTTATCTAACAATTCCAGATGTAATCTATATTTTGTTGACATACTCTTTGCCAAATCTGCTAAATATTCTGGATTAACAACATCTGCATCATCTGTTTGTAAATCTCTAACAAAATTAGTTGCTTCACAACTTATTTCTGAGAATTCAACTGCCTTCTTGAAATCATCTTTAATTTCATGAACGTACATCTCAATTTTCTGAACCATAAGAAACTTAGACTCCTTTTCAGTTTTGTATTTATCAAAAGAATAATTTGATAGTCTAAATCCGTCTGAAAGTGCTCGAACAATATCAACATCATATTCTGCAAAAGTTGCAAATTCCTTGACTTTTAATTTTGCAAACGACTGCAAACCTACATTTGCTGCTCTACGAAAGACTTCATTATCTAATTCTTCGCGCTTACCTAGTCCAACAATAAGAATTCGATTGAAACTTCGACCTGAAATTGGAACTAGAAGAGATTCATATTTTTTGCCTTTAAAATTTCCTACATGAATTGAATTATCTAACAAATCTACCAATTTACTATCTAAATTTTTGATTTGTTCAACAGTTAGAAAAAGTAAAATGCTGCTCTTGCCTTCGTAGATATCTCCTTCTCGCAAGTTTATTTTCATAACAAAAATAACCAGACTGAATTTAAAACAATTGTGTCACTCAGGTCCGAGCATCTTATTGAATTTGTCTCTGTTCTCTTCTGCAAACAATAACATCTCAACTGCATGATTTACAAATTCTTCAACAGTTTTAAAATCCGAACGAGATAGAACGGCTTCAATTCTTTTTAGTTTTTCGGGATTTAGCTCCATTACTCTTCAATGCCTGAATCAGCTTTTTACCTTTTCGCTTGTCAAGAGAAATTTCAAGAACTTCAACTAAGTTCTCTGCAAAGTGAATTTTAATTTTGCGTTTAGCTACAGGACTTAAAACAATATCTTTCTTATTTTGTGCGGGAACAATAACTTCTTTTAACCCAGCTTCAATTGCAGCTTCAATTTTCGGAGTTACTCCTCCAACAGGTAAAACTTCTCCACGAACCGATAAACTTCCAGTCATTGCGACATCCTGTCTAATTGGGACTTCTTTTAATGCAGAGATAATTGAACTAGCAACTGAAACGCTTGCGGAATCTCCTTCAATACCTTCATAAGTTTGAATAAATTGAACATACAAATCATATTTATCTTTGATATCTTCTCCAAAATGTTTCATAATTATTGCACTAACATTATCAATTGCTTCCTTCGCAATCTTTCCAAGTTTTCCTGTAGCAATAATTTCTCGTTTCTTTCCGCCCTTTGCAACCTCACTTTCAATTGGTAATACAATTCCTGAATCGCCAATAACTGCAAGACCATTAACTCTTCCAATTTCCGTTCCTTCGCTACGAACAATTCTATAATCTGAAATATGTTCAATATGTTTGTCTGCAAGTTGTTGTTCTAGAGTTTTTGAAATCTTTAGTGCTGCTTGAACATGTTTTAGTTCGACATATTTGCTTTTGTCTTCTTCCGCCAAATCTCCGGCTCCACGAATAATTCCTCCAAGTTCTCTAAACTTGAGTGTCAACTTATTTTTACGTCCCGCCATTCGTCTGGCGATTCTAATAATTTCATCACAAGCTTTCTTGTTGAAATGTGGAATCTTTCCGTCTTTTGAAACTTCTTGAGCTACAAATCGATAATAATATTCTCGGTTAGTTGGAGTATCTTCAATAAACTTGTCCATAACAACCTCATACCCATATCCTCTAACTCTAGATCTTAGTGCTGGATGCATTTTCTGAATAGTATCAATATTTCCTGCTGCAACTAAAATAAATTTACATGGAACTGGATCAGTACGAACCATTGCCCCTGCACTTCGCTCAGATCTTCCAGTAATTGAGTATTTACGATCTTGCATTGCAGTAAGTAAGTCTTGTTGAGTACTTGGATTGAGTGTTGCCACTTCATCAATAAATAATACTCCTTGATTTGCTCGATGAATCATTCCCGGTTCAACTCGTAAGTGTGCTGGAGTTCCCAGTCCACCTGATTGAAAAGGGTCGTGTCGAACATCTCCAAGTAGTGCTCCCGCATGAGCACCAGTGGCATCAATAAATGGTGCTACGTTTTTCTTTGAAGTATCAATAAGTAATTTTGGTTCAAGAATTTGTTTGCGCTTTGCACCCATACTTGTCATAACTCCATAAAGAAGTAAAAACATCATTCCTGAAATTAGCGAAGCTGCAGCCATAATATCTCCATAAATATTCCTGATCCACCAAGGGAAAAATGCCGCAAGGATTGCAAGAAAGAAAAATACAATCGTTTGTCTTCGATTACCAATATTTGCCCGTTCTTTGGCACGTAACATTATTTCTTGTCCTCGACCTGAAGGTAATGAACGAATCTTTGGATTATTCTCATCCTTGATATTTGGTATAACTAAAACATCTTGTAAATTTTGCCGTGGTGCAAGTTCTGCCAAAGCTTGACCAAGCATTGACTTTCCAGTACCAGGTTCACCAATCAATAAAACATGTCTTCCTTGTTTTGCAGCTTTCTTAATAATTGAAACTGCACGAGATTGTCCAATAATTTTATCTACAAGTTTAGTTGGAACTTCAAGTTCTGACGTATTCTTAAAATCCATTAACTAGCGATATCATCAAAGCTTAAAAAGATATCAGAGTGACACAATTAATCTTCTGAAATTGATGGTGCAGCAGATCTTGAAATTAGAACTACGTCGCCGATAGCTTTGACGTGGTGGTGTGGTAAAATTACTCCTTTTGTACCTGGCATTGCTTTGGACAAATAAGATTTTGAAGTGGATCTGACTTTCCAAGAGTCAACCTTATTGGAATGTAGAATTGCTTCCTCAATTATTCCAAAAAATTCTCCTGCATCTGTGTAAACAGATAATCCTTGTACACTGCTCAAGTTTTTTGTGCTTAACATACCAATTCAATAGTGTTTTTAAATAAAAGCATTTCTACTAATTAGTATATGAAACTAAATGTCTCTCGTGCTCAAAAAAAATCAAATCCGCGAATCAGAATCATCGGAACATCTCACATTTCTGAACAAAGCGTTACTGAAATCAAAAAAGTTGTGGCAGAATTTAAACCAGATATTGTTGCAGTCGAACTTGACTCTCAAAGATATGCTGCATTGATGTCAAAACGTAGAAGAAAAATGAATCTACGTAATGCGTTGAAACTTGGACTTTTTGGTTTTTTGTTTTACATTATTGGTTCAATTTCGCAAAAAATTCTTGGGAAGAAAACAGGGCAACAACCGGGAATCGATATGAAAACAGGAATCTTAGAAGCAAAAAAAGCTGGAGCAAAGGTTGCGTTGATTGATCGAGACATCTCTATAACGCTCTACCGGTTATCAAAAAAGGTTCCAGCAAGAGAAAAATCAAAATTGGTTTTTTACTTATTGTTTGGAGGCTTCAGTAAAAACAAAATAAATTTGGATTTGTCAAAAGTTCCAAAAGATAAATTGGTTCATAAATTAATCTCCGAATTGAGTCATAAATTTCCAGGATTTTATAGAGTTCTTGTAGCCGAACGAGATACATACATGCAAAATCAAGTTCAACTTATTTCTCATAAATTCCCAGATTCAAAACTTCTTATAATTATTGGTGCAGGGCACAAGGAAAAAATGAAAAAATTCGTCAGTAAACTAATTAATACAAATAACTAAATAGTACATTCACAAAAACCATACATGAAATTTCTGAAAGATAAACTCAAACTTAGAACTTATCAAGAACAGATTTTGAGTAAGATTGTGAACAAAAATTCTTTTGTAGTGCTCCCTACAGGTACTGGAAAAACAATAATTGCTATAGCGCTAGCCTCCTTGAACATCGATAAAGGTAAAATTCTAATCATGGCTCCAACAAAACCACTAACGGTTCAACATGAAAAATCTTTCAAAGAATATTTTCAACCGGATGAAGAAATTGTACATTTGACTGGAGCAATTTCACCAATAAAACGAAAAGAGTTGTGGAAAAACTCAAAGATAATTTGTGCAACACCTCAAACAATAGAATCTGATCTAATTAAAAGATATTTCAAACCCGGCGATATTTCATTAGCAGTTTTCGACGAAGCACATCGTACAACTGGCGACTATGCTTATGTTTGGTTAGCAAAACAGTTTAGTGAAACTTCACAAATACTTGCGCTTTCTGCAAGTCCTGCTTCCGATCAGCAAAGACTTGATGAAATTAAAACAAATTTATTCATTGATAATTTTGAATTGCTTGCTGAGGAAAATCCTCACCTTAAAAAACATCTTAAGAAAAAGGAAATTGAACGCATGATGATTGAACTTCCTTCTGACTACAAGAAAATTAAAACATATCTTCAAAGTATATTAACAAAACATGTTAATATTTTATATACGCGAGGTTCGCTGAAAAGTCAAGATATTTCTCACTTAAGAAAACTTGAACTTCTGAAAACACAAAAGGCATTATTTGCTCAACGAGAAAAAGGACCAGATACTTACTTCCTAGTTTCTGAATTGACCGTATTGATCAAAATGTTGCATTTGATTGAAATGTTAGAAACACAAAACCTTCACACTTTCAGTGCGTCGATGGAAAAAATTGAATCTCAAGCTAAATCAACTAAAGCATCTCGGCGAATTATTAATGAATGGGATTTCAAACGTGCAAAAATAACTACTCAAAAGCTCATTGAAGGAGGTGTCGATCACCCAAAGATTGCAAAAATCTTGGAATTGACTCAAAACAAAAATGAAAAGGTGATAATCTTCTCGCAACTAAGAAAAACAGTTGAATTTTTGACGGAACAAATTAATCTTCACACGCAAAGTACGGCAAAGGCTTTCGTTGGACAGAAAGAAGGTATGACTCAGAAAAAACAACTTGAAACTTTGGAACAATTCAAAGATGGTGAATTTAATGTTCTTGTAGCAACATCAGTGAGTGAAGAAGGTCTTCATATTGAAAATGCAGATATTGGAATTTTCTTTGAGCCAGTACCTTCTGCATTGAGAACCATACAGCGGAGAGGTAGAATTGGAAGAGTGAACATTGGTAAGGTATATATGTTAATAACAAAGGACACAATTGACGAAAAATATTATTGGGTTTCATATCACAAAGAACGTCGAATGAAAGAACTCCTTGAAAATGGATCTTAAAATAATTGTTGATCATAGAGAGAATAAAGGTCAGTTACCTCGATTTCTTTATGAAAAAGATATTCAAATAGAGACTAAAGCTTTGGAGGTCGGAGATTTTATTCTTTCAAATGAATGTGTTGTAGAATTAAAGAAAGTTCCAGATTTTGTGAACTCATTAGTTGACGGTAGATTATTTACTCAGGCGAAAGAATTGCGTGAAAACTTTCAGAAACCGCTTTACATTATCGAAGGAGATATGAGAGAGATATTTGAAATTCGTAACGTTCATCCGAATGCTATTCGTGCAGCAATGCTTTCATTAACACTTGACTATCAAATTCCTTTTTTGTTTGCACACGATACTGAGGAAACTGTTAACTTATTAATCTCTCTCGCAAAACGAGAACAGTTAGATAATAATAAAGAAATCTCACTTCGAGGTTCAAAAAGAACTTGGACTGTAGAAGAGCAGCAACAATTTTTAGTTGAAGGTTTACCATTAGTTGGGCCAAAATTAGCGAAATCTTTGTTAAAAGAATTTAAATCACCAATAACTTTATTGAATGCAACTGAAGAAGATTTAATAAAAATTGATAAATTAGGTCCAAAGAAAGCAAAACTTATTCGTGAGCTTTTGGATGCTAAAGGTGAACATTAAACTAACAAACTTATTAGAAATCCTAACACGCTACCTGCTGCAATTGGAGGTAGTGCAGGCATTGCTCTGTTTGATCTTTGAGTATTAAGAAGATAATAAACTGTTGCTGCACCAATTGTTGCTCCGGCGACAATAAACCAAGCACTCACAATTGAAAACTTCAAAGCACTAACTGCGAAAAATAATGGAAATGCTAAATCTCCGGTTCCCATGATAAAAATACCTTGTCCTGGTTTGAATTCATTAGATTTTATATTTATTTTATCGAGTCGTGAAGGAATCATAATTGCAAGTATGACTCCTTTGTTCGCCATCCCTTTGAATAATTTTACCATGTGTGAACTTCTATAAACTGCCAGGACATCATAAAATGAGAATGCACCCATTAAAAATAATACTGTCGCAAAACTAAAACTGAGTCCCAAACTAACTGCAACTCCTGCAATTGTTATTCCAATTGTCAAGTTATGGACTAATAACGATTTGCGTAATATGAATAATGCCAACAAAGATAATGTTAAAATATTTGCAAGAAGTGGATTGAAAAACGCTTCAAAAACTAGTTTGCTTCCAATTATGATTAAAAAATAAAAGAAGTATTTGAATAGATTAAATTTTCCGGAAAATCTTAAAAGTAAAAATAACAAACTGAATGCGATTACAAAGGATAGTAAGGTCATCAGTAAAGGAACTTCTTGAACAACTACAGTTGAGCCGTTTAATATTTCCAGAGCATTTACTCCAGTAAAAATTCCTAAAATTTGAATTGATAAAAATAAAAATATGTGTGCAATAAATCCGAACAAAGGAAACATAGCTCTACAATTCAATTAAAGTATAAATAATTACTTGAAACTGAGCATGTTTGACTTTCGAGTCTTCAAATTCATGATCGGAATCATTCCAGGATCGGGAACATGACCAAATTTTAATTGGAAATCTGTAACGGATTGCCAGCAACTCCCAGAAATTGAAACTGTGTTTTTATAACTCCCAATATTTGCTTTGTGAATATGGCCTGAAACCATAATATCTGGAACTTGTGTAATTGCATGAGGATCTTGTTTCATTGGAATTGTCAGATTTAGATTATGTGTTGGACTTAGGTGGCGACGCTTCAACAGAAACTTATGAATCTCATCTGCCTTTTCATATCCTCCCGCTAAACGTAAACCTTCGACTTGATCAATTAATCTATCAAATGAGTATCCGTGATACATCAACACATCTTGACCTTTGTATTTGTCCATTGCGTGAATATTTGTGTATGAGGGATTTGTAACCATGGTGACATTTGGTAATTCAAGAATTGATTCAGCATAATCTTTCATTCGTGGTTGAGGTTCTTCCAAACGAACTCCTGAATCGTGATTTCCGGGACAGATTATTATTTGTTTATCATTTGGAACTTTGGCAAGATATTTTGCAAGTTCCTCATATTGGCCTCGCAAATCTCCAATAGCCAATTCTTTATCTTGTCCAGGAAAAATTCCAACACCGTCAACCAAATCGCCAGGAATGTAAAAATATTTAGTTTTCTTAGCAATCTCTTTTTGTCGCTCATTTCCAACGTTTCCGCCCAACCAATCAATAAATGTGCCGAATTGTTTAGGTAGAAACAACTTCGAGCCAACGTGTATGTCTCCCGAAAATACTGCATAAACTTCCTCAGGACTATAATGTATTGGTTGTTGTGGAATATCAGGCAATATTATCTCTTGTAGAAACATAACGTCTCTCATAACACGTCCCTTGAAAATAAGGACTTCATCTAGTGTCAAAAACTTAGATTCTTCAATCAAATCATTGTTTTTTGATGATATGATTATGTCCATTTGACCGCTCAAATCTTCAACAGTTATTTTGATTGTTCCAGTCATCATTCGATTGATATCTGAAACCATTGCAATTATAATTTGGTCATCATTACCAAAGCCTTGTTTTGCACGCTCAATTGAAACGGCTGTTGCAGCCTCAGGACGATTAAATAATATGTTCTTCAGTGTTTTATAGCGTTCACGATAGTGTTCAGTAAAATCAGCAGGAGTGATTTTCTTCTGTTTGTAGTCAAATTCCTTGACTATTTTCAACCTAGCACGCAAATCATCAATCTTGGGTTTGACTATCACTACTTCTTCTTGTGATGCCTTTTCAATATTTTCTGAAGTAGGTAAAATTCCTTTATCTAACAATTCCTTGATAACTTTTTGATTACTCATAGCCTTAGTTCGCCCCTCAAATCTTCACTTATAATTTCAGTTAAATCGGTAGGAATTGTGGAATAAATTTCACGAGTACGTCCATGCCTTCCTTTACTTATCACTCGTGCATTAATCAGGCCTAACATGTCCAATTCGGAAATTAAATCGGAAATTCTTCGTTGTGTCAAAATTGAATTATCATTAACTTTACATAACTCAGCATAAGTTTGATAGATTTCACCTGTGATGAGTTTGTCCGTTTTGTTTTTACTCAAAAGAAATATTGAATAAATTAATAATTTTGATTGATTTGGTAATGTCTTGACTAGTTCCAGTATTCTATTCTTTTCTATCTTGTCTTCTGCCTCACGGATGTGGTCCATCTTAACTTCTTCTGCTGCAGCTCTTTCAGCAACCTCTCCTGCAACTCTCAATAAATCAAGGGCTCTACGAGCATCACCATGTTCTTTGGCTGCATAAGCTGCACACTTCGGTAACACTGCTGGATGAATTGAATCTTCTACAAACGCTGATGTGGCTCTCTCGCTTAAAATATCTTTTAACTCTAAGGCATTATATGGTGGGAAGATTAATTCTTCTTCACCTAACGAACTCTTAACTCGTGGATCAATATTCTCAATAAAACGAACATCGTTTGAAATTCCAATCAAACATAGTTTTGATTTTTTTAGTTCAGAATTGATCCTAGTTAGACTGTATAGTATTTCGTCACCAGTCTTCTTGACTAATCGGTCAATTTCATCCAATACTAAAATTACAACTTGTTCTTGTTCATCAAGTTTTTTCAAGAAAATATTATACACTTCATCGGTCGGTAATCCTGTGACAGGTACTTTCGCCCCTAATTCTTTTGCAAGTGATGCGATGACTCGATATTCTGTGTCTGCAACCTTCTTCAATTTACAATTCAAGTAGGCAAACCGTAAGGCAGAGTCGGTTCCTTTAACTCGCTCAACAATTCTGTTAAGAGTGTGTAATACACAAAGCGTTTTTCCAGTTCCCGTTTTTCCGTATACGAAAATATTTGAAGGTCTGTCATTTCTGAGTGCAGGTGCTAAAATCATTCCTAGTTTTTTGATATGTTCGCCACGGTGGGGAATTATTTTAGGAACGTGCCGAATTGATAAAACATCTTTATTGATAAAAATTGATTTTTTTGATACGAAATCATCAAATAAATCATCTAATTCATCTCGCTCTCGAGCAGTAGTTGGTATCTTAATTGCTTCAGTATCTTGTTTTTCTTCAGATGAAGAACCGTCCAATTTAGTTTGAGGATCACTCATGGAAGTTCCATAAGAAACCGACCTTAAAATACTTTATCCACTTGAGAATCTAAAAAAATCAACAAAAACGCAATACGTTGCCTTTATACTTTTAAATTTGTTTATAATATATTACCCTCCTACCCCTTTATTTCCAATAGAGACTGTTTTTGAATTATAAAAATAAAAATTTTATATATATTATATATTATTATTTTCAATATAGAAAAGAAAGAAAAGATAAAAATGAAAATCAAATAATAAGCAAGTTCCATAAGAAACATAGGACTCAGAGTCTCATTTAGAAATTTCTTTAAGACGCTTCAAAACGCGAGTATCTTTTTTTGGTTCAGCCTTCTCATCAAGTGCAAACACAACCCTACGTACTCCTTCACCCCAAGAATAATCACCGGGAATATTCTCAACTTTATCAATTTTGAAAATACCAAGCTCAACACCTTTATTCAAATGATAGTAAATTGAACGCATAGTTGTTTTATGAAAAACTTGAATATATTTTTTATACAATTCATAACCATACCCTTTTCCAACAAAGAACAAAAGCTCAACAAGATTATCTCTTATCGGACTAAATGCTGGTCGACCACGAGCTACCTTTTCCATCATATACTTTTTCACACAATCATATTTAAACATCGTCATAATGAAATTAGCATGTCAAATATCGTCGCAGCCAAACATATCAAAGAATACTTTTCAACATTAAAATCAAAAACGCTAGAAATACACGATATCGCAAACAAAGCAAGAAAAGTCGGAATTGATCCACAAACTAAGTGCGATATACCAATTGCAGCATCTGTTGCAGAAAGAGTAGAAGCAATTATGGGATCCATTTCTACAAATTTAATCGGAAGTGGAATCGTTGAACGAATAAGTGAACTGGAGAAACAGTACGGTTTCGGAGATTGGCGAGCAGCACTAGTTTTGGCAGATGAAATAAGTTCAGAAAAATTCTGCAAATTCGAAGACAGAATAACTGCAATAAATATCGGAATTCGAACAGGCTTTGCATATATTACGCAAGGTGTAGTCTCTGCACCTCTTGAAGGATTAATCAATGTAAAATTCAAAAAACGGAAAGACGGCAAAGACTATCTGGCACTCTATTATGCAGGACCAATTCGTGGAGGTGGTGCAACAGCCTCAGCAGTAACCACTGTAATTGCAGATTATGTACGAATCAAACAAGGCATTGAAAAATATGACCCCACTGAACAAGAAATCAAACGAATGTATACCGAAGTTATGGATTATTATGAACGTGTAGAACGAAAACAATACAAGCCAACTGAACAAGAAATCAAACACATAATTTCAAATCTTCCGGTTGAATTAGATGGTGACCCAACTTCAGAATTAACAGTATCAAATTACAAAGGTCTTCAAAGAATTGAAACAGATCGAATTCGTGGAGGCGTGGCACTAATGCTGACAGATGCACTTCCACTAAAAGGTGCAAAAGTAATGAAGAAATTAAATGAATGGGGTGCAGAATTCAAACTTGATTGGCAATGGTTAAATGACTATCAAGACATGAAAAAGAAAATTCATGCAAAAACTTCAGAAACTGAAAGCGATTCTGACGACAACAAACTAAAACCAAATTACTCTTACATTGCAGAAATTGTTGCAGGAAGACCAGTCTTCACACATCCGTTGAGACATGGAGGTTTCAGACAAAGATATGGAAGATCAAGATTAACAGGTCACGGGTCTTGGGCAATATCTCCAATAACTATGCAAGTATTAAACAACTATTTGGCGGTCGGAACACAATTAAGAGTTGAAAGACCTGGAAAATCTACTTCACTTACTTCTTGTGATTCAATAGAAGGACCAATTGTAAAACTAAAAGATGGATCAGTACACAAACCTAAAACTGAGGAAGAAGCAAAAGAAATTACAAAAGACATAATTGAAATATTATATCTCGGAGACATACTAGTTTCTCCAGGAGAATTCACAGAAAACGGACATTTTCTAGTACCCGCAGGGTATTGTCCAGAATGGTGGTCACTGGAATTAAAGAAAGCGATAGATAACAATCCAGAAATAACACATAACTTATCAGAGGATTTTTTCAACACATTCATTCCTCCAGAAATCAATATAGAAACGGCAATAAACTTATCTAAAGATTTCAAGATCCCATTACATCCCAAATTCACATTCTATATGAATGTCCTCAATGAAAAAGAAAAAATCCAACTCCAGAATTACTTAAAATCAGAAATGCTTGCAGATTCATCCAATAAAAGATTACTTGAATTAATTGGATGCCCACACACAATAAAGGACAACAAACTTATCCTAACAAGATTAAATCAAAAGATTTTGGAAACACAATTCAAAACAGACATAAAATTCAGAGACAAATTTGGAACAAGCATTGGTGCAAGAATGGGTCGACCCGAAAAAGCAAAAATGAGAGATATGAAAGGTTCACCAAACTTCTTATTTCCCGTTGGAAATGAAGGCGGACGTTTAAGATCTTTTAACGAAGCAATTAAAGTTGGACATGTTACTGCTGATTTCCCAATAATAAAATGTCTGGATTGCAATAAGTCAACAATCTTCCAAAAATGTGAACACTGTAATTCCGATAACACCGAACAAAAATATATCGATTACAAAACAAAGAAGAAATACGATACTCCAGAAACTCCAAGCTGCGTTCCTTATGAAAGGAAAAAATATGAATTACCTGAACTATCAAAGAAAATCAAAAAAGAATGGAACGGACCATTTCCCAAACTGATTAAAGGTGTACGAGCAACAATGAACAAATTCCGTTACGTTGAACATCCTACAAAAGGATTGCTTCGTGCAAAACACTCACTACGTGTAAACAAAGATGGAACAGTAAGGTACGATGCAACAGAATTAGGCACAACACACTTCACACCAAAAGAGATAGGACTTTCAATAAAGAAAGCACACAAATTAGGATATAAAAAAGACATACATAATCAACCCTTAATTGAAACA
>JAAZWY010000005.1 GCA_014240455.1 Nanobdellota archaeon
TCTAAAGTCCATAAAGTAATTGGTTCTGATAATGAAGTTGATTCTTCTCTGAATTCAGTAAAGGTTCCTAACGTTATTTCATCTCCATCTTCAGGTGTTGAAAGAATCGCATTCAATCCGTTATAGATTTCAATCTCAACAGTTTCGGTTTCTGAAGCAGTAGTTTGAGATATACTTAAAGTTACTGACACATTTAATTTTCCGAGAGTTGAGAAGGATTTTGTTGTTCTGGAAGTAGCTGCAATATTTCCATCCGGCCATGTCCACTGTATATTTAATGCGCCAGCTGCCATTACTTCTCCATCGATTGTTGAGTTTTCTACATTGAATACAATATTTTCACCTACGGGATATGGTCCCGTATTGAAGTCTGGGTCGCTTTCAAGATAGTTCTGCAAGTTTATTTGAATTTCAGGTAGGTTTGTTTGACCGCCAGTTACTGGCTGGCTCACACATGAACAGCCGCCAGGAATATCTTTATGATCTGGAAAATCTCCCCATTCACCTTCAGTTGGACACTCTATTTCATAAGTATATGCTTCATCATTGTCTTTACATTCACAACCGCCATCAGCATCGTATTTAGTATTGTCGCCATAATGAAGTGTGCAGTCGTTGTCACTTTCGATTTTTGGCCAACAATCGCTTCCTCCACATTCAAAACCTACAGCGCAATCTGAATCAGTACTGCATGCTCCCCAACCTTCCTCGTAAAGCGTTGTATCGCGTTGTACTTCTTCTGTGTTTGCCGCAATATTCTCTGTTGCGTCTATTGTTAGATCTACTGCGTAATTTGTCGTGGTTACTATTTGATTAGTATTGAGAACAATAGCATCACTAAATTTTCCAGAAGGATCAAATTGTACTACTAAAACTAATGCCGCTAGAGCTAAGATTAATACTAAACTAAATACTGCTTGCTTATTCTTTGCCTTGCGCCTTTTCATTGATTATACCGATATAATTCTAGGAATGATTTTACTTCTGCTTGAAGCTCTGTTGATATTTGCCACAGTTCGGTCTTCATTCGATTCATTGTACTCTTGTAAATGAACTTGTCAAAGAATCCTTTGAAGAGACGCATCCATGGTTGGTTTTCCCATTTATTTTCTTTATCAACAGTTAGATATGCACTCATATCGAAATTAATTGATCCTTTTTGAAGTATTAGCTTTTTTCCATCGATTTCAGCAGGAATATCATTCATATCAGTGATTGTCCAAATAATATCTACATTATATTGTGAATATGCGTCGATGCCTCTATTTGTTATCCAGTGAATTTCGTAAGATTTTCCATTTGGACCTACTTTTTCAACATATTTGCTTTCGATAACAGTAAACTGGCGCCATTTTAGCCAGTCTTCAGTGTGACCGTATAATTCTTTGAAATCGAAAATGAAATCTTTTTTTGTTACTTTGGAATTAGTGATTAGGTTAATCGTTTCTGACATGAGTTTGTTAATCTGTTGGACAATATAAACATTTCTTAGGATACTTTTTTATATTCCCAAGAGTATTATTATTCATGATGCGTAAGAGTAAAGTTGATCGTCCGGATATTACTGAACATGTTCTTTTGGGAAGTTTATCTTTTTGGATTATTTCAGTTATTTATTTAACATATAAAGCAGCAAGCTTAGAGTTGAGTTTGTTGAGTTGGACTTCATTAAGCACGTTTTTTTTGGGTGTCATAAGCGTTATCCTTTTTGTTGCAGTCATTATGCTTGCAAGAATTAGGAGACTTTTGGAATGAAATTGAGGAAAATACGTATTCGGAACAAGAAAGGTATAACTCCAATTATCGCAGTTATTTTACTTATGATGATGACTGTTGCGGCTGCAGGTGCTGCTTTTTTCTGGGTGCTTAGAATTCAATCAAGTTTTCAAGGAAGTTCAGAACAACATTTTGAAACTTTGAACAGTAACTTGAATTCTCAAATTGAACCGGTTCATGCTCAATTCAAAGGCTATGGTAACAGTGGAAATTTTACTCTAATTCTTAAGAATTCTGGAAGTGCTTCCGTACCTCTTACAAAGAAATCTACCAGTCCCACCACTAATTTTATATTGAAAAATAATGAACAAGATGTGATATGTAGTCAGAAATTCTTTGGACCTTCGGCAAATTGTACGGTTGGTTGTGGTGGAGATCTCGGAGTTAATAGTCAGGCAACGTTGATTATTAATCTAACTTCAGAATGTGCAATTCAAAATCAAACAACTTATCCAAATAGTTCGGTATTCTTCTATGAAATTGATTTCTCTGGTGTTTCGGCAACCGGTGGAACTTTTAGAAAATAATTATTGCATTTGAGTTCCGTCAGGTAATTGCGGAGCTACGTTTTGTGCTGAGACAATGTCATCGATTCTTAGAAGCATTACTGCAACATCGGTTGAACTTGAAATTGCTTGAGTTTTGATTTTTGCTGGTTCGATTACGCCTTTCTTCCACATGTCTTCAACTTTTCCAGTCATGACATTCAATCCTGCCCATTTGTTTTTTGCATCGTGCTTGGATTTTAGTTCTGCTAGTGTGTCAATTGGATCTAGTCCTGCATTTTCTGCTAGAGTTATTGGAATTACTTCAAGTGCATCTGCGAATGCTGTTACTGCTAATCGTTCTCTTCCTGAGAATGATTCCGCATATTTTCTCAAATGTTTTGAAAGTTCTAATTCAATAGCTGAACCTCCGGCTACAACTTTTCTTGTTGAAATTGCTGCTGCAATATCTCCGATTGCGTCAGTTAAAGCGCGCTCAACTTCTGAGATTACGTGATCTGTTCCTCCTCGAACAAGTAGAGTTACTGCTTTTGCTTTGGAACATTTCTCAACGAAAATCATGTGTTCATCTGAGATTTTCCTTTCGGAAATTAATCCTGCATTTCCTAAATCTGATTTTTCTAAATCTCTCAGCGAAGTGATTATTTTTCCTGAAGTTGCTTTTGCTAATCTCTTCATATCTGATTCTCGGACTCTTCGTACTCCGAAAATATTATTTTTTGCTAAGAAGTGTTGTGCAGTTTCGTCAATTCCTTTCTGACAGAACACTGCTGTTGCTCCTGAAGATTTTATCGTATCTACCATCTTTCGAAGCATTTCTTCTTCCTGTTCAATAAATTCTTGAATTTGAGTTGGTGAGGTGATTTGAATCTTTGCATCAATTTCTGTGCTTTTAACTTCCAACGGAGCATCTAACAAAAGAACTTTTGCGTTCTTATTTTCTCGCGGCATTGAAGAATGGACTCTTTCCTTGTCAATTACAATTCCTTCAATTAGTTCTGAATTTTCTGTATCTGCTCCAGGCTTCTTTTCAATTTTAATATCATTCAAATCTATTGTAATTTGTTTTCCTTCTTGTTCTGCTACAGCCATTATTGCTTTGACTGCCATCTTGGAAAGTTTTTGTTTTGTTTCATATTCTACGTTTTTTCCAGTCATTGCTGTTGCTGCGATTTTAGTTAGAAGTGATTTGTCTTTGATTGAGATGTCTTCTGAAATTTTGTTTAGAAGTTCTTGTGCTTTGCTTGCTGCGATTTCGTAACCTTTTGCGATTACAGTTGGATGGATGTTTTTGTCTAGAAGCTTTTCGGCTTGGCTTAATAATTCGCCAGATAGAATTACTGCAGTTGTTGTTCCATCTCCGACTTCAGATTCTTGAACTTTTGCAACTTCAACCAACATTTTTGCTGCTGGGTGTTCAATCTCCATTTCATCTAGAATTGTGACTCCGTCATTTGTTATTGTAACTCTTCCGCCACTTGAAACAATCATTTTGTCCATTCCTTTTGGACCAAGTGTTGTTCTTACTGTATCTGCTAATGCTTTTGCTGCTGCGATATTGGCTTTGTGTGCTGTTCTTCCCTGATTTCTTGTGTGACCTTCAGGTAAGATAAATACTGGTTGAAAATTTTGATTTGACATACTGTTAGCTTGGAAGAAAACTTTTAAGGGTTGTTTTTGGACCGTTTTGAGCAAGGTTTTTATTCAATCAGCCACATCTACTTTTATGGCCAGTCAGAGTGAAGAGTATGAATTAATTCCTATAAAACCTCTTAAGGATTTGCAAGCGGAAATGAAGAAGTTTCGTGAAGATTTAAAGCAGAAAAATGCTTCGCCAAAAGAGTATTTGAATATTTTGAATGCTGTTCAGAAGATTGAAAATAAGTTTGAATTGACTGTTAAGAATTTATCTAAAATGACAGCTAAGCTTGAGGGAATAATAAAAGTTTTTGAGGAATTGGGCGGTGAAGAGGAAGAAGAAGTTGATCGTCTTGGAGAATTGATTGATAGAATCGAGAAGCTTGAAGGTTCAAATAAGGAGTTGGTTGATAAAACTGATTCTTTACATAAATCTGTGAAAAGAAGATCATATTTCAAAGAGCGATTTCCGAAAGGTATTCCGGTAACTTATCGGCGGACGAAATAGCCAGATTTATATAGAAAAAAGGTTTTTCTAAAGCATATGTCTCGAAAGGGTTTAACTCCAGTTGTTGCAATGATTCTTTTGCTAATGATGACTGTGGCTGCTGCAGGTGCAAGTTTTTATTGGTTGGTTAGAATTCAAGGTGAACTACAGGGAGGAACACAACAATTCCAAGAGCAGACTTTTGAGAGAATGACTTCAAATATTGCTTTTCAAGATTCAAGTTATAATCGTACTTCTGAAGTTTTAACTTTGGCACTTTTGAATACTGGAACTACTAAGATTCCTATTTCGAATTCGGGAACGAACCCCAAAACTTTGTGGACTTTGCTCGATAGTGAGCAAGATATACTCTGTTCTTCAGACTGGAGTAAATTGGACTCTGATTCAGATGGAACGAATGATACTGAATGTACTTCGGGTTGTGGAACAGATTTAGCATTGAAGGAATTGAGATTAGTAACTTTGAATTTAACAAACTCAGAATGTGATATTTCGAGCCAGGCAAACGATACATTAATATTTGCCAAGATAACATTTAGTGGTAAGACTACTGCGGCAGGTACATTTAGAATATGAAACTAAGAAAAATTGGTAAGCAAAACAAGAAGGGAATAACTCCAATTATTGCAGTTATTCTATTGATGATGATGACTGTTGCGGCTGCAGGTGCTGCTTTTTTCTGGTTCGTAAGAATTCAGAGTGAATTGCAAGGTGGATCTGATAGTCACGCCAATCAATTATCTGAGACAATTAATTCTAAAATGGAAGTTTTAGTTTCAGATTTGCAAGGTAGTAGTTTGAAGGTGTATTTGAAAAATGTTGGAGGTACTGATATTCCAGTAAAAACGGGTTCAACCAGCCCGACAACAACTTTCTTGATGCAAGAGAGCTCGGGAAAGGTAATATGTCAGACATATCTCGATAGTTCTCATGCTTCTTGTACTTCAGGTTGCGGAGATGCTATTGACGTTGGTGAAACTCAATTAGTTGCTATGACTCTTGCAAGTGATTGCAGTCTTTCAAGTTATGCTAACACTACTAAATTTGCTTATACTCTTGACTTTAGTGGGACTTCTTCAACAGGTGGAGAATTCGAGAAGTAGGATTCTATAAAGTAAATTATATTAACGAAAAGCAGTTCTATCTTTTATGCGAAAAGGGATTTCTGAAGTTGTTGGATTGGTTTTGTTAATCTTGATGGTTGTAGTGGTTTCAAGTAGTTTTTATTATTGGTACTCTGCGGGGCAAAGTGATGCACAGATAAAAACTGAAAGTTTTCAGGCAGATATTTTTGATCAAGTTGTGAGTCGAACCTCGTCAATTATTGATGCAGTTTATGATACTAATCGTGAAGTTAATGTAAATAATTTTGCTGAATATACGACTCGTTTGTGCGCTGATGAAAAATCAATACCTATGGATGCTTCAGATATTCGACTTGAGTTGTATGAGGGATATGGTGCGGATACTGATATTATTTGTGCAGTAAGTGGTTTTGATGGGGGATGTAATTCTAATTCAACTACTTTATTTGGAATTTTGGGCGGAGACAGTTCGACAACAGGAATTTATATTGTTAAATCTACTGATGGTACAACTTGGACTACTTCTCAAGTAAGTTCAGCCTATAGTGATTATGGAAAATTTAATTTTACTTATTTGGATCTTTTTGTCGAGGGAAACAATGATACAATTAATCCAGAAAATATGCTTTTGATGGGATCTGGACGACATAGTACAACAGGTAACAGAAAGTCAGTTCTTACAATAATAAATAATAAATTAGAAGGTAGTAGTTATGATATTACTGATCTTGATGAGAATGTTACGGTCTACGAGGATGCTGCAATGTTGCAAGATATTCCTGGTGGTCCGTTCAATTTGTTCCGAGGTGGTGCTCTTGTTAGTCCAGCGGATTCAGCTCCGAAAGCAGGTATACTTACTCGTCAGTTTACAGTTTATGATACTCCTGAACGCTTGCCGGGACTTGGTGCGGGAGGGCGAAACTTTCAGGGTACAAAAATAACTGCCATTCAACCAATTTTGAGAGGAGGTGCACCACAGCTTCTGATGGGTGTTACAGGAAATGTTGATGCAGGTGGTGTTGGTTTTATAGATGAAACTCAAGAACTTGGTGCAGGTATGGAACTTAATTATGCTTCACCTGGGACTATTTGTCCTTACAATATACAAAGTTTTGCACAGTGTGGAATTTCTATTGATCCTGGTGCTTGTGATTTATCCCTAGATGGTATTTCTGATATGCTTTATGTTCCAGAATTTTCAGGTAATAGTAAAGTAGGTAATAGTAATCCTGTATTTATTGGAGTTAATAATTTAACAAATAGTACATATAAGCTTCCTTCAATATTCTATACTGGATATTCAATGGATCAATCAAGTATACATTGTTTGAATTTAGCACCAATTGGAGTTGATCCAAAATATGAAATTGTTGAAATGAAATATCATAAACAAAGTGATCAGGTTTTAGTTTTTATGAAAGATCAGACTCGTACTCCAGGTTTTCAGCTTGTAGCTATTCGTGAGGAAGGTGGGCAGTATGATATAGCGGCCTTGTCTCCGCCTGTGGCTTCAGGCCTTATTCCGATTACTTTTGATACTCTTGGGGATTTTGTTTTTATTAGTGGTACTAATAGAACTCATGCAGTTATTGAAAGAATCAATGTAACTTTCGGTTCTGTGGGTGAACCGGTTAAAGTTTATTCTAATGATACTTATCCTGAGCTTCAAAAGTTTTTAACGTATACTCCTTGTATTGACAGAAAACCTTACTGTAAGGAAGGTTGTGAGGCTCCTTTGAAGAAAGGAGACTGTAGAGCTTTGACTTTATCTATTGAAGATAGTTCTTGTGATATTAGTAAATATGCTCCCGAAACAACTTTCACTGTTCGACTTGGAATTGGTCAGTTCTTCCAGAATTTGGAGATTTTCACCAAAAAAACTGGAACAAGTACTGAAGTTAATGCTACGAGGTTCAATTAAATGAAACGTGGACAAGCACAAATTGTTGGATTTACAATACTTACTTTGATAATGTTATCAGTTACTGCAATTGTTTTTATTTGGGCTAATCCTTTGATTGAGCGATCAAATAATGTTAATGAAGTTACTAGGATTGAAGGAAATATGTATTTGTTGGATGCGGCAATTCGAGAAGTTGCAACGCAGAAGACTCAACGAAGTTTGAGTTTTGATATTGATAATGGATATCTTTTTGCTTACAATCGCTCAGCGATTTCATTTACAAGTAATTTTGATTTACCGGGTGCAAGTGGAACTGAAATTGTTATCAAAGGTTTGAATCGTACTACAGGTGGTGCTTGTTTAAATGAAAGTCGTGTTGGTGTGGTTGGAGTTGACAGTCCCAATTGTGTTACAAAACAAGGTGCAGTTGTTTACAAAATATTTTATCCGTTGTTGAACGATACAGTAACTAATGAGTGTGTGGCAATTCGGATTGAGTTTGGAAATAATGTTGGAGTAGGTAAAGGAGATCATGATATTTTATTGACTTATGATCATTTGAATACTACTGCTGAAGCTTCGTGTCCGACAGTTAAGAAACCTACAGTTAAAATTGATATATCATGAAACATGGACAAGTTAATACCGTTTATTTAGGAATACTTACCATAATTAGTATTGCAATTTTTTCGTTAGTTTTAGTTTGGAGTATTAGTATTAAAGAATCGCAATCTGACTTTTTGTCCGAATCTCAAATTGATTTGTTAATTGAAAAACTTGAGTCAGATATTTATTTTATTGAGAATATTAAGGATAATACTTCTGAAACTATTTTTGAGCTACGGAATTCTATTCCTTCAAGGATTGGTTCTGAGTTTTACACTATAACTTTGAATGCTAACGGGGATCAGAATAGTGCTGGAGCTTTTTTGAATGACTCAGAAATAATAATTTCTAAAGAAAGTGGGAACCAATTTAGTTTGCCAAAGACTGTTTTCATTAAATCCATTAATACTGATTTTCCAATCGTTGTCTCTTCAGTTTATTCAGCAAATCAGCTTTATGTTCTTAGATATAATTCAAGTGCCGGTATTGAAATTAGATAGTCAGTAAATATATATACCTGAAAAGTGTTCTAATTTTATGGCTGGTCCCAAATCTCGCTCTTTTGTGAAAAAATTGGCAAAGCGATATAATGAATCTCAGAAAGAAGTTGTTCCTAAAAAATCAGAAGTTAAAATTGATGAAGTTGTTGAGAAAACTTTGAGAGTTCAAATACCTGCAGAACATGTTGCTGCAAAAAAAAGTGCTGAAAATTTTGCTGAAGAAATCCGGAAAGTAAATGAAAGTTATCCTTTGGTTTCAATTGAGCATGAGGGAAAGCAAGTTCATTTAGCTTACGCAAATATTGCTTATGATAATGAGGCACAGAGTTTGAAATATACTTTAGTTGAACCTGTTTTGGATGAATATTCTCAGGAAGTTGTAACTCGAACAATTGAAGAATTACATGAGCGTTTAGATATAAAGCTAGGTAATGTTAAAAATAAGGCTGAGATGTATGAATATTTGAACGAAAAGATTGATGAAATTTGGACTCAATTAAATATCATACCTCCTGCTGATCATGCTTTAAAGATGAAGTATTTTGTTTTTAGAGATACTGCAGGATATGGATTGATTGATGCTTTGATGCAAGATCCAAACATTGAAGATATTAGTTGTGATGGGATTGGTTTGCCTATATTTATTTTCCATCGTAATCCTTTGTATACTGCAATAGCAACGACAATTGTTTTTGAAACTAAGGAAGTCTTGGATTCTTTTGTAATGAAATTGGCACAGAAGGCGGGACGGACAGTTTCAGTTGCAGATCCTTTGCTTGATGGATCCTTAGAAGATGGAAGCAGATTGCAAGTCACATATGGAACGGATATTTCCCGTAGAGGAAGTAATTTTACAATCCGAAAGTTCTTCAGTACTCCTTTGAGTCCTATTGATTTGATTAAATATGGAACTGTCGATGCAATTACTTTAGCTTATTTGTGGTTCTGTATTGAGAAAGAAAAATCTATTTTGATTGCTGGTTCAACTGCTACTGGAAAAACTACTTTCCTGAATGTTTTGAGTACTTTCATTAATCCTAATTCTAAAATTGTTTCTATTGAGGATACTTCAGAGCTAAAACTTTCTCAAGCTAACTGGTTGCCTCAAGTTACTCGTCCAGGATTCGGTCCAAGTGATTACGGTCAAATAGATATGGAGACTTTGTTAAAATCTGCTTTGCGTCAAAGACCTGACTATTTAATTGTTGGAGAAGTTCGTGGTGCTGAGGCAAATGTTTTATTTCAAGGGATGGCGACCGGACATCCGGGATTGTCAACTCTTCACGCTGATGATGTTAGCGCAGTTATCGATCGTTTGACCACCCCACCAATTCAGCTTCCTCTTTCAGTTTTGCAGAATTTGGATATTATTGTATTCTTGGAAAAGATTAAACGAGAAGGTAAGTTTGTAAGACGTGTTGGAAAAGTTGTTGAGGTTGAAGATTTTGATGCTAAAGAAAAAGAGTTGAAAGTTAATGATGCTATTGTTTGGGATCCGGCTACAGATGAGCTTACTAAGAATGAAAGTTACTTTTTGTCAAACATTGCTCGAGTTCATAATCTAAAACCTGAGGCAATAAGTCATGAGGTTTTGAGTCGTGCAAATATTCTTAAGTGGATGTCTGACCAGGAAATAACACAGTTTGATGAAGTTACAAAAATAATAAATTCATACTACGTCAACCCTCAGGCAATTCATGAAAGGATGGGAAAGTAATGGATGTTTATGAAAAATCGTCAAAAGTATTTTCAGGATTTGTAAAGAAGCACAAATATTTTTTTGAGGCTCTTGAACCAAAATTAAGAGTTGCCAGAATCAAAGTTCCTGTTGAAGCTTATGCATCTTTTGTAATTATGATGGGTGTTATGTCCGCTGTAGTTGCATTTCTGTTTCTGAATCTTATTGGAATTATTGCTCTCGGTTTTAGTTTCTTAGGTTTATTATTGAATTTGATTGTCTCAGTATTTATTGGTTCATTTGTTTCCGGCTTTGTTTACTTGTATCCGAACTTTAAGATAAATGAAACTAAAGATAAAATTTCAAATTCACTTGCGTTTGTTGCAATTTATATGTCTACTTTAGCAAAGAGCGGTTTTACTCCTCAACGAATTTTTGAAATGTTAGCAAAGTTTAAGGATTATTCTGCAGTTTCGGCGGAAGCAGAAAAAATTGATCATGAAGTAAATAAGCTGGGTACCAATTTATCAACAGTTCTTGAGCGAGCAATTAAGCGAAGTCCAAGTCCTGAATGGACTGAGTTTTTGGCAGGAATAAGAAATAGTGTTGTTGTCGGAGGAGACTTATCAAAATATTTGGAAAAAAAGGCTCATGGATTTGTTCAAGAATATCGTAGAAAGTTGCAAAGTTTTAGTAAGACTTTGACTTTGTTGATGAATATGTATATCACTTTGATAATTGTTGGGACTGTGTTCTTCATTGTCGTTTCAAGTTTAATGGGTGCGGTTGGTGGAATTTCAACCACTGCAATTAAGATAGTGCATTATTTGGTTATCTTTTTGGGATTGCCAGCACTGACTGCCATGTTAATAATTATAATTAGGAGTTCATCACCATGGGCGGAATAAATATAAAAAAATTGATGCAGAATAAAAGATTGTTTTGGACAGCTGTAGCTTTTCCGTTTCCGTTTTTGCTTGGATTGATTGCCTTTTTAGCTGGTGCTTCAAGTACAACTTCGATTGCATTAGTTTCAATTGGAGCAATAATTGTTATTTTGCCGTCTGTAATGATTAGTTTCTTTGCATATCGCGAAATTAAAGATGCTGAAGATAAGTTCCCACACTTTTTATCTGACTTATCACAATCTGCTTCTTCAGGAATGACGTTGCCTCAGGCAATTGAGGTTGCTTCCCAGGGAGATTATGGAAAATTGAGTAAGTATGTAAAACAGTTGAACATTTGGCTTTCTTGGAATCAAACTTTTCCGATAGCTTGGGGTAGATTTACTAATCGTTTGAAGCGGAGTGTTTTGATTCGAAGAATTAACGCAATTATTTTGGAAGCATTTCATAGTGGCGGAGATATTAAGAAAACTCTTGGTTCTCTTTCTGCGAATGTTACGCTGATTAAAGATATGGAGGCTGAACGTAAATCGATTATGCAGCAACAAATTATCATAATGTATGTTATCTTCTTTGTTTTCATTGCAGTTATTGTTGCGTTATACAAAATCTTATCTCCAATTTTATATATTCAACAAATTGGTGCATTCAGCGGAATTAGTGTTCAAAGTAGTGGTGCTCCGCTGACTATTGAATATTTCCGAAACTTGTTCTTCCTTATGACGTTGGTAGAAGCAATTTGTGCTGGAATGATTGCAGGATATATTTCTGAAGAAAAACTTGTTGCTGGCGTTAAACATGTTTTAGTGATGGTGTCTGCAAGTGTGTTTTTGTTCTTTGTGTTCATATTCCCAACTGCCTTATCTGTAGAAATTTCAGTATTCCCAAATACGGTTTCACTAGATAGTGATATTCAAATTTCAGGTAGCGCATTTATTGAAGGAGGTCCTGCATCTGGTGCGACAGTTACGTTAATTGAGCCAAATGGTAACACCATTAATCTGTATACTGATAATGTTGGAGAATTTAGATATGGTTGGGAGCCGCCTCAAGAGCCCGGAGACTATCAAATTCGAGTTACTGTTGAATATGAGCGAGACGTGTATCACTACAGTAGTTTAGTTACTGTCCTAGAACCGTAGTTTTTATCAAGTCAGAATGCTTTTTTATTTTTGATGAAAAAGGGGTATGTTATTGGAGAGTATATCATAGTTAGTTTCTTTTTCTTGATGCTTATTGTGGGTGTGGTGAGTCAGCTTACTGAGACTACTGCTTTTGAAGCCAATAAAATTAGTTCTGATCTTGCTTGTAAGTCTGCTGAACGTCTTTTTCGTGATGTTATAGATAAACCGCCTGTTGAGCTTACTTGGAAAACTGACTATAATAATTTCATTGCTGGAACTACTTCTTTGACAAATTTAAGAAAGAATTGGACTCATTTTGGAATTTCTACCGGAAATAAATATGAAGTTGATTATACTGCTTTGGATTTCTTGATTAATAATGTTAGTTTAATTAATTTTACACAGTTTTTGAATACTGGAGAGAGTTTCAAAATAAGTCATGAAGTTATTGGTGTTGATGTTGGTTCAATTTATTCCACTAAATTGGATTTAACCAATAAAGCTCCTAGTGCTCAGATTTGGATGAATGCTACTTCAGGTGTTGCTAGTGATAATATTGTTCATAATGTTTTAGGAATTGCTGCAGGAAGTAACGCCTCTGGTGCTCGGTTTGAAACTGAACTATTCTTTCCAAATGCTACCATAATTGGTACTCAGAATTCAAGCCTGGATTCTGGAGATTTATTTACAATTAGTAATGGATCTGATGGAGCAAGTTTGACTGTTGATTTTAGTATTGGTGGTTCTGATGAAGATATACTGTATGTTGCCTATACTGTAAATGATACGAGTGTTGCAAATTGGGATTCGACTTGGACAACAGGAAGTGCAACTTTTTCAGACATTGAGAAAATTACTGCAAAGAATAATTTGATCACTTTCAGAAATTTGAAATTCAAGAATGTTAGTTTGGATAGAGAATATTCAATTTACTTAGGAAATAATACTTTGGCAAAGGGGAGTTTTGGAGCCGAACAGCGAGACAGTTCAGATCATCTTTGTGAATATACTCGAATGTATAAAATTATAGGAGGTACAAGATTGAGTAGTCAATCGATTGTTGATTCTGCTAGAGTTGTTAATATAACTCCAACTTTTGTTGCTGAACTCTCTGTATTAATTGGATCATGATTGGAAAGAAAGGTTATATGTATTTTATTGAAATCATCTTTGCAGTATTGATTGTGGCATTATTATTCTCTGGAATGAAACCAACCTTGAATAGTAATTTGGATAACTCTGTTGTTTTGAATAATGAATATATGGCTTTTGATATCTTACGAACGCTTAATGAGTTTGATATCATTAATGATTACGAACCTGAAGATTGGGGTTTGATTGAAGACTTTGTTTCAGGATTTACTGAGACTTATCAGGAATTTGATTTGGATTATTGTTCTTCGAGTAATGTTTGCCATCCAATTAATGATGGTGCTTTGGGTTCCGCTGGAGAAAATAATCTCGATAATTTGAAAGCTAATTTCGGTAAACAGGATTTAGCTTCTGCTCAACTAGTCTATCGCTCAAGTGGCGGTAACTGGTCATCAATAAGATTGTATATATGGGACAAAGTATGAGAAAAGGTCAGTTTTTTATCGCGAGTGTGCTCGTGGTTTCAGTAGTCTTACTTATCTCGATGAGTTATGCAAGTACTGCAAATTTACTTTCAATTGAATTGCAAGATTATAATAGTAAAGTTCAATTTGAAACAATAAAACTTGCTTATGATTCTGCCGTTCCTAATGATTGGGATAATGGTGAACTTTTGAATCGTAAGAAATTGTTGCTTTGTGGAAATGTTGGGACGCCTACTATTTTCAATACGTCTGTTGATTTCACCTCAGGAAGTAGTGATTGTACTAAAGATGTTTATTCTCCGAACACAACTTTGTATGTTAGTGCCGCTACAAGTACTTGTGAGGTTTTTGCTGAACTTAATATAATTAATACTACGCAAGGATACAACTGTACAACAATTGATGTTTATTATAATAGTTCTACTGCAAATCTTGGAACTTCTTTGATTGGTTCAAATGGATTTGATAATGTAACAAGCGTTGGTGAGTATCATGTTGAATCTATTGCATCGAGTCCTGAAGGTCAACTTATGAAGAGATATTTGGATGCTTTGGCTTCCTTGAATGAAACTGCTCATTCTAATGAAAAATATAATATTAGCTACAAATCACTTGATGTTAGTTATGATGGTTCTATCTAATTCAAAATAATATACTTCTTAAAGTTTAGTTAGAGTTAAGAGTATGAAAGTTAAGTCTGTCAAAGATAGATTACCCTCAAAATTTTATGATACTTTTACTTTTGATACGTTTAGACCAAGTCAGTCAAAGGCAATTAAAGCAGGATTGTTAGATGGAAAAAGTGTTGTGGTTTGTAGTCCTACTGCTTCCGGTAAAACGTTTATTGCTGAATTGGCAGGAATTAAACGATTGCTTGAAGACGGTGGAAAGATGGTTTATATTGTTCCTCTGAAAAGTTTGGCAAGTGAAAAGGCTGATGAGTTCAAAGATAAATATGAAAAACTTGGAATTAGAACTGCACTTTCAATTGGTGATCCTGATTCTTCTGAAGGTTGGCTAGCCAAGTATGATATTATTGTGTGTACTTCTGAAAAGTTTGATTCATTAATGCGTCATAAGATTCCCTGGCTGCGTGATGTAAAGACTGTTGTTGTTGATGAAATTCATTTATTGAATGACTTTCATCGTGGTCCGACTCTTGAAGTTATTTTGACTTTGATGAAAAAGTTAATTCCGAAGGCGCAGATAATTGGTTTGAGTGCAACTATTGGAAATCCTGAAGAACTTTCTGAATGGTTGGATGCAGAATTAGTTTCAGATGATTGGCGTCCAGTTGAATTATTTCAAGGAAATTTCTATGAAAATGAGATTAATTTCTTTGGGATTAAAGATAATATTGAAATTGGTAAAAAAGTTGCTGATGAAACTTTGAGTATTGCTCTAGATACAATTAGAAAAGGTAAACAAGCATTAGTATTTTGTCCAACTCGACGTAGTGCTGAATCTACAGCTCAGAAGATTAGTAAGTTGCTTGAATCTAATGAAAATACTTCTAAACTTTCTATGTCTGTTTTGAAAGCCGCAAGCAGTCCGACCGCACAATGTAGAAAATTGTCGGATACTGTTTTGAAAGGTGTTGCGTTTCATCATGCTGGGTTAGTTCAAAAGCAAAAGAAAGCAGTTGAGAATGGATTCAGAGAAGATAAAATCAAAATTATTTGTTGTACTCCAACTCTTGCAATGGGAGTAAATTTGCCCGCGTTTAGAGTCATTATGAAAAGTTTGAAGAGGTTTACAGGTCGTCGAGGAATGGATTGGATTCCTGTTTTAGAATATCATCAAATGACTGGTCGTGCAGGTAGACCTGATTTTGATAATAACTTTGGTGAAGCAATTAGTATAGCTGTATCTGAGAAAGATAGAGATTTGATTAAAGAGAAATATATTGACGGTAAACCTGAGGAAATTGTTTCTAAACTTTCCGTTGAACCCGTATTGCGTCGTGCTATTTTGTCGTTGGTTGCATCTGAGTTTGTAACTAAAATTGATGAGTTAATTAATTTCTTCAAGGGAACTTTTTACGGATATCAATATAATGATGATTTTGGTTTTGAATATAAGGTTGAAGATGCTTTGAAAGATGTTGAAAAATTTGGCTTCTTGAATATTCAAGGTACTGAATTGAAAGCCACGCCTCTTGGTAGGAGAGTTTCGGAATTATATCTTGATCCTTCTGCTGCGTTTGATTTGATTCAAGGATTGAAGAAACTTGCTTCTGATTTTGAAGATATTGTGCTACTTCATTTAATTTCCTCTAATGCTGAAATGTATCCTTGGACAAACATTCAGAAAAAAGATTATGAGTGGTTGGAGGAAACTACTGAAGAACTCGTTGATAAGATTGTGACAAAGGCTCCAAAAGAATGGGATTATGAATATGTTGAATTTTTGAAAAAAACTAAGACTGCTGTATTGGTTAGAGATTGGATCATGGAATTGAATGAAGATTATCTTCTTGAGAATTATAATGTTCCTCCTGGTGAATTGAGGAATAAAATCTCAACTGCTGAATGGTTACTTTATGGTGCATCTGAATTGTGTGTGTTGTTGGGAGAAATGGAAAAGATTTCTGGAATAAATAAACTAAAATTTAGAATTAAGAATGGAATTAAAGAAGAATTGATTCCTCTTGTTAAACTTCGCGGAATTGGAAGAGTTCGGGCACGGAAACTGTTCAATGCTGGAATTAAGAATGTTCTTGGATTGCGTGATGTTAGTACTGAAAAAATTGCTGGTTTGATTGGAAGTGAGAAAGTTGCTCAATCCATTAAGAAACAAGTTGGTCACAAACGTATGACTGAAGCTGATTTTGAGAACTTCTAATCTATTTCTATTTTAGGCGCCACTTTGAATTCTACACTTCGTGACTTGCAATATTTTGGAAAAAATCGGACAATACTTGGAATTAATTTGTACGCAACTTCTTCTGATTCTTTGTAGAACTCTTTATTATGAGTTCTATTTTTTTGGTGAGTCAACTCATGAGCTACAATTCTAGATAGATTCATAACTGCTCCAAAAAGTCCCGCGTGCTCATTTCCTTCCTCCAATCTTCGTTTTACAGAACTGCAGGCCGGATTTATAGTGATTATTCCTTTACGATTATTTCCTCGATACGTCGTTGCTGGTTCATCGTCACGCATCAATTGTCTTATATTAAAACCGAGTATCTTTTCTAGACCTGTGTGCTTCCAAAAAGAATTTCTTTCAAAAAGAGTACAATAGAACTGTTCCACTGCAAGTTCCAAATATGTTTGTTCGTAGTTCTCATCGGGAGTGAGTGAAGTTCGTGTAGCGGGTTTCTCGCTTTGTTCTAAATTGTATTCAATATTTATTAGTTGTTCATCCATTTTTCAGTTAGAGAAGTAGTCTAATCTAATTAAAAGTCTTGTGATGTGGATTTATAGTCTTCTGGCGAAAACTAGGAATGCTGTGTGTCCGATTGCTTGAGATTTTGGTCTAGAAATTCTTTCTTTGACTGCCCATTCTCTTTCTTGGATTTCAACAATCCTGTCCACGAGGAAATTGTTTTTTTCCAAGAATTTTGAAAAGTCCATAACTTGAGATACTTGTGGAAGATATGCCACTACGTATCCGCCTGGTTTTATATTTTGACGAATTGTTTTAACTTTCCAAGGTTCTGCTAAGTCAAGCACCATTAAGTCGAAATTCTTTTCTTTGATATCTTTGTATGCGCTTCCGTGTTTTGATGTAACTTTTAGTCCTAAAAATTTGAAATTTTCTTTGGATAGTTTATAATTTGCTTTAGATTTTTCATAAGTTACCACTCTTCCTTTTTCTCCGACGATATTTGAAAGAAATGATGCCATCCATCCAGTTCCTGTTCCTGCATCAAGTACTTTTGAACCTGGTCCAATTCCTGTTTCAGTTATTATTAATCCTGCATCTTTTGGTAGAATTATTTGTGGTCCTCTCTTTGTTTTTTTCATTCGATCGAACAAAGTCGGTTCAACTGCAGTGAATTTTGTTCCACTTGTTGAAGTTACTGCGTCTCCAAACTTCTTGATTTTTCCAAGATCTATTCCTCCTTCTTTGGTGTGGAATATTTCTTTTCTGGCTTTGACCAAATATCTAACTTCTTTGCTTAAGAGTAGAATTGCCGTTCCTTTTTTCATATAATTCTGAGGGGAAAGAAGTATTTAAAACATTGGCTATTAATAGTTGGATATGGGTCTCAAATCCAGCTATGAGAAGAATTGGAAACGATTTATGATTCTTCCAATTGGGTTTTTGATTTTTGCTCTCATTATACTTGGAAATAATTATACTTCAACCGGAGATTTTATTGAAAAAGATATATCCTTGAAAGGCGGTTTTTTACTTACTATTGAGAGTTCGATGCCGATTGACATTTCGGTCGCTGAAGAAGAGTTGAGTGATAGTTTGAATGAACAGGTTAAGATTCGTGAGCTCAGCAGTCTTGGATCGGGTGGCATTGTAGGATATTCTTTTGAGTATGCTGGAGATGACATTGATACTTTGATGAATGAAGCAGGGAATTTGGTTGGAAATACTAACCAAGACCGGATGAGTGTTGAGGAAATTTCAAGCGCAATTAGTGAACGGTTTTGGAATGGAACTATTCGCGCAATATTGGTTGCACTTGGAGCAATGTCGGCAGTTATGTTCTTATATTTCAGAAAATTGGTTCCTGCTTTAGGAATTATTGTTTCAGGAGTGTCAAATATTATTGGAACCTTTGCGGTGATGAGTTTGATGGGAATTAGTATTTCTGCATCAGGTATTGCTGCGATCTTAATGTTGTTAGGTTATTCGATTGACTCCAATATTGTTTTAACTGCTCGAGCACTAAAGCGAAAAGAGTTAGCTTTGAATGAAAGAATTTATTCTGCAATTAAGACGGGTTTGACAATGTCAATTACATCTATCGTTGCATTGTTTGTATTATATTTAGCAAGTACTGCTGCGATTTTGAAAACAATCTCATTAATTTTAATAATTGGTTTATTGCTTGACTTAATGTATACTTGGATTCAGAATGCAGGAATACTTAGAATGTATTTGGAGCGGAAAGGATGAAAAAGGAATTGATGAAAATTTTATTTTCAGGAAGAGTTTTGATATTAATTTCAGTATTAATTATGTCTTTGTTAGCAATTGCACCAAATTTGAATGCTGAAGGTCTTGAGATTAATCGTGTTGAGTCGGATAGTAGTGCTAGTGTTAATGGGCTTGAAGTTGATATGATTTTGCATAGTTTGAATGGTGTTGTAATAACTGAGTTGAATGATTTTCAGAATTCAGTTAGTACTTTTAGAAATGGAGATATCGTTGATGTTGTTACCGACGAAGGTAAAAGTAGTATTGTTTATGATAATGGAATTGGATTTAGTGTTGTTGAGATACCTACTTCTAATTTGAAGAAAGGTATTGATTTGGTTGGAGGAGTTAGAGTTGTTTTGAAACCAGATACTAATGATGAGGCTCAGATATTAGATATGATTGATTTAATTGAGCAACGACTAAATGTTTTCGGAGTTGCAGATCTTTCAATTCGTAATTCTAAAGATTTAGAGGGGACAAATTATATTATTACTGAAATTGCTGGTGCTTCCAAAGAAGAAGTTTTAGATTTGGTTTCTAAGCAAGGAAAGTTTGAGGCCAAGATTGGACAGGATGTTGTATTTACTGGAGGAAAAGATATCAAATCTGTTTGTAGATCTGGAGAATGTTCAGGAATTCCACTTCAACAAGGTTGTGGTCCGTCAAACGATGGTTGGAGTTGTCAATATTTCTTCCGAGTAGATATTAGTCGTGAATCTGCAGAAAGACATGCTGACTTAACTTCGGAATTGGATGTTGTTAATGGTTATTTGTCTGAGAAACTTGATTTGTATTTGGATGATGAACTAGTAAACAGTTTATTTATTTCCGAAGGCTTACAGGGCGATGTAAGTACTTCATTTACTATTCAAGGTCCAGGTAGCGGTCTTACTGAAGAGGCCGCAATTAGAGAGGCATTAGATAGTATGAAAAAGATGCAGACTCTCTTGATTACTGGAAGCTTACCGTTCTCTGTTGAAGTTGAAAGAGTCGATGTTATCTCTCCGACGCTTGGAGATAATTTCTTTACTAGTTCATTGTTGGCAATTGTGTTGGCAATATTTGCAGTTGGAGGAGTTATTTTTGTTAGATACCGGAAAGCTTCAATTTCAATTCCTATTATTATTACTGGTTTAAGTGAAGTATTTATTATTCTTGGATTTGCTGCGATGATTAGACATAACATAGATCTTGCATCGATTGCAGGAATACTTGCTGCAGTTGGAACGGGTGTTGACGATCAGATTGTTATTACAGATGAAGTTCTACATGGTCGGCGAAACGAAGAAAAGTGGTTGAAGAGAATGAAGAATGCTTTCTTGATTATTTTTGCTGCATATATCACTATGCTTGCAGCAATGATTCCTTTGTTCTCTCTTGGAGCTGGAGTCTTGAAAGGTTTTGCTTTGACAACAATTGTTGGAGTTACAATCGGAGTATTTGTTACGCGTCCAGCATATGCTAGAATGTTGGAAGTCCTTATGGAGAAAGACGAGTAAGATTCTCTTTGTATTTTTCTAAATCGAATTCCCATTCACACGTTTTTGGATTGAACAGTTCAGAATAATTTAGTTTCATATTTATTTCTTTGTTCTGTTTTCTTCTAAATATTACTTTGTTGTCATACTCTTTGTCGATATACTTCGGTAGAATTTCATTTGATATTTTTGTTTGGCTTTCAATATTTGTTGTTAATCCAATTCTTAGTTTGTTTGATAACTCGGTTGGTAAATAGAACGAAGTTATTATTGCTTTTTGTGCAATCTCACTGAACAGTTCTTTTATTTGTTCAGGATTTTTTAATTTAATGAATATGTTTGCAACAACATTCTTGTCGTCATTAAATGGTCCGTAGAAAACTCTTACTTGTCTGAACAATTCATCATGTATTAGTTGTATCTCTCTTACGGATTTTTGTACAAGCGCCACTCCTGCTCCTTGTTTTTCTCTAATTTTTGATTTCTTTCGTTTTATGTACTTCCACAAGTTATCTTCAAGATTCTCGCTCATTGCAAACCAAACTTTGTGGGAGGACCACCTCTTTCTTGAATACTCTACAATTATTGGAAGAGTGATTGGATTTTTTTCCACCAGTTTGCTCAATTTTTGTTCTGATGGTTTTCTTATAGCATAATCAAATAGTGATTCGAAATGTGAAATATCATGTGTTTTATTAAACTTGAAATTTCCTTTTGAATCAGTTACTTCATGGAACGGTAAGTATGAATCTGCAACTTGGTTGTAAGGAAATAATTCAAAATCCTGCAGCAAATTAAGTTCTTTTGCTTTATTTAGGAATTCTTCCAATTCTTTTTCTTTTTCTAAGGGGATTGGGAAATGGATTCCAGTATATTTTATTAGATTTGTTGCATCGTAGCCGTAGAACGGTACAACTGAATAAGGTATTGTGGTTAATAATTTTGGATGTGCTTCCTTTAGGAGTACATATACGGTCTGCAGGTTCAGACTTGCATAATTTATTCTGGCATGATATGCGATATCATTTCCTAGATACATGAACCATCTTTTTATTGTTCGTTCGCTGACTTTTTGTCCTCTTAATTCAAGAAATTTTGATATGTCAAGAGGTGGTCTAATCTTTGGAGTAAATGTTAAGTTGTACATGAATTCTAGAATATCTTTGTTATATGTGCTCAGCGCCATGAGGAAGTATTATGTTCTTACATAAAATAACTTTGAGTCTGGAACATATAAAAAAATGAGCGAGATTATTTTCTCGCTCGACGTGTAGTTGTTCTTCTTGCAGCAGTAGTTCTCCGTGCAGTTGATGTTCGTCGTTTTGCGGTTGTTCTTCGTGCACTTGTTCTTCTTGCTGCTGTAGAACGTCGAGCTCTTGACGTTGTTCTTTTTGCAGCAGTTCTTCTTGAACTAGTTCTTTTTGACCTGCCTGTAGAAGATCTTCCGAGAAGTCTTCGTAAAAGTGATCTCATACGAAACTATAGTCTCAAGTGTATAAAAGCTTTATGTGGGAAATGTTAAAAATAAGGTTCGAGAGTATACTTTATGGTTTTGGAGTCGCTTACTGGAGCAGAGTATGCTGAGAAGAGACCGGCCGAAATGTTTATTGTAGCTTTTGCTTATACTACAATTGCAATCTTACTTTCATTGTGGGTCTTTGCCGAATATGCAGGTTTGACTATGGTCTTTTTTACGGTGATGGCGGCCATACCTTTGATGATTAAATTGATAGTTCTTGAAGAACGTAAATTATTTACTCGTGCTCATGAAACAACTCATCGTGCAACAATACCTTTCTTTATATTTTTATTTTTGGGAATGGTTTCAGCATATACTTTCTTTTTTACGGTTTTGCCTGAGGCTACAGTTAATCAAATTTTTAACGTTCAGATATCTACAATTCAGAGCGTCAATACTAATATTGCGAATCAGCTTTCAGGACAATTCTTTGGGGAATTTTTTCCATTGGTGATTTTTAATAATCTTAAAGTTATGATTTTTGCTGTATTGTTTTCATTCATTTATGGTTCTGGAGCAATTTTTATTCTTACTTGGAATGCTTCTGTTTTGGGTGTCGCAATTGGAAGTTTGATACGTGATCTTGTTGGTGCTGCTGCAACTAGCGCAGGTGCGGTTGGAATTGGTACTTACTTTGGGGCAGTTTCGTTGAGTTTTGCTAGATATTTGATTCACGGTATTCCTGAGATCGGTGCATATTTTGTTGCTGGACTTTCAGGAGGAATAATATCTGTTGGCGTTCTAAGATATCAACTATTTGATGAACGGTTTATGGTGGTCATGAAAGATGCACTATTTTTGTTGATCGTTGCAGTGATTTTGGTTTTAGTTAGTGGTGCTGTGGAGGTTTTGATTTCTCCACTTTTCTACGCATAGTTTTTTAAACTTTAATTCTATGGGTTATTCATGTCTGATAAGGAAGATAATGAATATATTGACTTCAGTGAGGTCATAAGCAAAGTAAAAACTTCCTGGAATAATATTAATGCTTACAAATATTTTGAACATATTGTTTTATCAATTATTGTTGGAATTTCAGTTTTTGTTCGTACACGAAATCTTGATTCTTTGAATGGAAAGTATTTGGTCGGTCTTGATCCGTATTATTACTTTAGGCTTGCGGGAGATGTTTTAGAAAACGGGAAAGTGTTGTTGTTTGATACTTGGAGAAATCCTCCGCTTGGTTCTGATCGAGGATTTGATTTATTTCCATACATTATGGCTTATTGGTCAAAGTTCCTAGCAATTTTTGGAGTTTCGCGAGAGATGGCTCATATTATTTATCCTCCTGTTGCCATGATTGGTATTTTGATTTTCTTCTACTTGTGGGTAAGATTGTTGGTTGGAAAACGGATTGCAATTATTGCTTCATTATTTTTAGCAGTAATTCCTGGATTTGTGTTTAGAACTGCCGCAGGTTTTGCAGATCACGAGGCCATTTCAATTATGTTTATGTTCTTATCTCTTTGGTTATTTACCAAAGCTGATTTAATGAAAGTTTCTCGAAACAAATATTTGATGATGTTTGGTTCTGGACTTGCTGCATTTGGAATGGGTGTAACTTGGGTTGGTTATCCAATGCTGATTATTGTTATTTCGGGCTATTTGTTGAGTAAAATGTTACTTAGTAAATCTCGATGTGGGTATCCGAAGTATGTTTGGTTCTTGACGTTTTCGGCATTGATGACGTTAGTTGGTAAATTACACTGGAAGAGTTATGGTTGGTTAATTGGGTTCTTTGCCTTTGGAGTTTTGTTAGTTTATGATTTGTTGAAGGAAAGGAAATTCTTTGTTCCGAATTCGATTTTATCTTTGTTAGTTGTTGGTCTGGGTGGCTTAATCTTGAATAGTTTGTTTGGATTTTTCGATATTGGAACTTTTATTTTAAATATTTTGAATGCCGGTGGTGGAGATAAACTTGCCGGAACTACTTCTGAAATTGCACGAACGTATGTAACTTCAGGAAACAGTTATTTGGATAATTATGGTTACTTAACGTTCATATCGTTGTTTGGTGTTTTCTTTCTAAGTTGGGAGTTATTCTCTGATGTTGGAAAAAAGATTAGAATTATTTTAAGTTCAATTGCTGTTGGGAGTATTTTTGTTATAACTATGGGTAATTGGAGCAGCGATTTTCAGATTCTTGGAAGTAATTATATTTACTTGATGTTGTCTGTCTTGTTTGGATTGGTTGCTTATTATTTGTATCTGTATTATACGCGTCGTGAGGAATATAATGTGTTGTCTAATTTGAATAATATTAATTTGATTATGCCAATTATTTTCTTTTTAGTTATGGGACTGCTTGCACGAACGGCAGTTAGATTTATCTTTGTATTTGCTCCGGCCGTTGCGCTACTTGCTGCAATTGCATTTGAGGATTTCTTAAAACATGCTAAGCGCTATAAATTTGCACAACTTGGAGTTGTGTTGATTATTGGTTTGTTGGCATTTGGTGCATTTGGACAGGCTGCAAGAGTTAGTGACTCTATGCAATCTGGTCTGCCGGGAATGTGGGAAGAATCCATGGATTGGATTCGTGAAAATACACCAGAAGGTTCAGTAATATCTCATTGGTGGGATTATGGATATTGGACTCAAACTATTGGAAATCGACCTTCAATTAGCGATGGTGGTAAGCCGGGCGGACAGTTCTTTATTTACACTTTAGCAAGATATGGTATGACTGGAGATAATGTTAAGGAAAGTATGGAATATTTCGCAGCGCATGAAGTTGATTATCTTCTTTATTCTGGTGAAGAGCTTGGTAAGTATGGTGCATTTGCAACTCTTGGTTCAGATAAATATAATGATCGTCTTTCAGTTATTGGTATCTTTGCTTTGCAAGGACAGGACGAGTCTAGAGACGGTCAGAAGTTAGTTTACTCCGGGAATTGGCCAATTGATTCTCCAATTATTGAAGGAAAGCGAGTCATTCCTGCTGGCGCCGGACAAATAAGTAAAGTTGAATTATATTCAGATACTTCAGGTGAAATAATTCGTGCTCCTGTTGTTACTGTTGTTGCTAATGGTTTTGAAAAAACTTACGAGGTGCCTTGCTTGGTTAGTGATGGTTTTGGTGCTGTTTTTGAAACGGAATCTGAAATTATTGATGGTTGTATTAGATTAATTCCAGGTGTTCAAGGTGAATATCAGAATCCTATTGCAGGTATGTTATTTATGTCTGAAAAAGTTAAAGATGGGTTGTTTGCTCGACTGTACATTAATGGAGAACAACTTCCTGAATTTACTCAAACTTTTTCTTCTAATGTTCCAATAATGCTTTACAATGGTCAATTGGTTGGTCCAGTTAAGATTTGGAGACTGAACTATCCTGACAATTTGAAAAATATTGACAGGTTCTTAGATCGTAATAAGATGCCTGAGTTTGAAGAAAATTATAATTCATGAGATTAATTGAATGGTGTAAACAAAATTGGATGTTTGTTGGAGCTCTTGGTTTTTTGGCTGCTTTGAATTATTTTTATTTGAGTCCTTTGGAGAGTTTGCCAAGTCCTCTTTATGGAGGGGATTATTATTATCAACTTGGACAGACCAGTCATTTTAAATTTGGAGGAAGTCCTTTTGACTCCGCTACGATCTTGGGTGCACTTCCGGGATATTTTGTGCTTTATACTCTTGGCGCTGGATTAATTG
>JAAZWY010000006.1 GCA_014240455.1 Nanobdellota archaeon
CAGCCTCCAACTGGAATTGGAGCAACAGTCGCAGATCCCGCAGCAGAAGGAATACGTGTATTAGATTGGATAACTGACAAAACGTTAGCAGGAAACTTCAGAAATTGTCCAGATAATCCATTAGATATCAAGAAAGGAAACGGAGTTCCTGATATAATTGACAGAGGCTCAGACATCGACGGTGATGGTTGGACAGATTACTATGAATTCATGACTCGAGGAGATTCAGAAGCAGTAGATGATCCACCTCCGGAAGACAGAGATAATGATGGATTCAATGATAAAGAAGAAGCAGAATCAGGTTCAGATCCAGGATCACCAACAAGCATACCTAAATTCACAGGCGAAGGTGAAACTTCTTTAATTGTTAGCAACGATGTAACAAATAAACAATGTAGCCTATTAATTAGACCTGCAGAAACAAGAAGCGCATTAGCAATCTTAAAAATCACAGATGCAGGAAAGGTAACGGGATTTGTATATCAAACTCGAGCACTTGAGTCAGGAATCGCTCAAACATTAACAATCGATAAGCCAAGCACAGGAGCTCTTTGTGAAGGATTCCTATGGGAAGATTGGTCTGGAACCTCGCTGGCCGATAAGGTGGAAATATCACTATGAAAAAAATAATTACAAATACTTTATTATTATTAGCAATAATTTCAATAGCAAGTGCAGCATCAGTTTCAACAGATACATCTAATTACAATGTAGGCGACACAATTGATATTATCGTAAGTGACTGTTCAGCAGGAAGCTCAGTAACTCTAAACATTCAAGGATTCTGGGCAGATCAAGGAACCTCAGAATCGAGTAACGAATATAATTCAGCATATACAATTCCAACAGGATTTAACTCAGGAACATATACTCTCAATGCAAATTGCGCAGGAACATCAATCTCAACAAACTTCTGTGTAAATCCGGGATGTTCAACAGGAGAATCTGAAGATTCAAGTTCATCAGATTCCGGAAGTAGTGGCGGCTCATTTACAACTGAAGAGTTCACCGCAACACCATCTGCACCCTCTGCACCAAGCGTTAAAGAAGAACCTGAGGAAGATCACGAAGAACTACCAACGGTCGTAATTGACGAAGAAATACCTGAAGAAGGAAATTCTGCTTTAATGTATTCAATTCTTGCAGTAATTGTATTAATTCTACTAGTTGGAGGATTATTAATGTGGAAAAAGTCTAAGAAACCAAATAATTATGTTCCAATACAGCAAATGCCTCAGAACCCAACCGGGGGACAAAGGTAAATGGTTCTAGAAAAGTTAATTTCACCTGACCACTATCGTAATAGTTACTTAAAATCAACTTTATTTGGGATAATTATAACAGTCATTGGATTAACATTGGGATATAACTTATTTCCAGAAGACGCATCTTTAGCATCAATATTCTTTATACTCATAGCAGCAGTACCGTTTTTCAGAACGTTAATGGTACAAGAGGAACGAGCTGAAAAGACATCACACAACATACGAGAAATGCTCTCAAGAAACAAATATGCTTTCGAATATTTTTTCTTTTTCTACTCAGGAATCTTTCTAACATACTTCGTTGGAGCATTATTCCTTCCAGATCAGATGCACAATGCACTATTTGGGAACCAATTTGGTGTATTTTCATCAGTTTTAGGAGGGTTTGCAAGCCAAAATCACTTCTATGCAATATTATTCAATAATTTGAAGATAGTAATCCTAGCATTAATCCTATCTCTAATCTACGGAGCAGGAGCATTAATGATACTAACTTGGAATGCATCAGTATTGGGTGTTTTTCTTGCAGCTCAAGGAGCAAATCTATGGAAATTCTTACCACATGCAAGTCTAGAATTCCTTGGATTTTTTGCAGCATCTATAGCAGGAGGAATACTCTCAGCAGGAATTGAAAACCAAGATATTAATTCAAAGAATTTCAAACATGTATTCCAAGATGCAGCAGTTCTAACAATTGGAGGACTACTTGTAATCCTAATTGCAGCATATGTAGAAGTTTACATATTTCCAATCTTTTAAACCAAAACTTATATAAACACATTATTCTAAAGTATATTACCCCTACATTGTATCTAGAATTCTGTCGCGAAAGCAAGATTATTAAGAACTATAAACTCTCAAAAACACACAACAGAAGGTTTAAAAACACAACCTTACAAACGAGTACGTAAAAAATGGGAAGTTCAGCAGGATTCAGACGAAGACCAAGAAGAGGAAGCCTACAGTATTGGCATAGAAAGAAAGCCAATAGAGAAACGCCGAGAATTCGAGTTTGGAATAGAATTTCTGATGTAAAGCTATTAGGGTTTGCTGGCTATAAAGCTGGTATGACTCACATAAATTTTGTTGACAACCGACCAAAATCTCCAACAAAGGGAGAGGAAATCCGAGTCCCAGTAACAATTCTTGAAACACCTTCAATTAACATTTTTAACATCCGATTATATTCATCTGACAATTACGGTAAGAAAGTAATGGCAGAATCATTTGCAGACAATCTTGATCTAAAACTAGCAAAGAGATTAGACTTACCAAAACAAAGAGCTAATCCAGAAAAGCTAGCTGAACTTTTACCAAAGGCTTCTGAAGTTAGAGTTCTTGCTTATACAAATCCAAGTGCAACTGCAATTTCAAAAAAGAAACCAGATATTATGGAATTAGCAATTGGCGGAAAAGACGTCAATGCACAATTCGAATACGCAAAATCAATTCTAGGAACTGAAGTTCAAATTGAAGACATTTTCCCAGAATCACAATTAGTAGATGTACACGCAGTAACAACTGGAAAAGGATTCCAAGGATCAGTTAAGAGATTTGGAGTATCTATTCTACACAGAAAATCTCATAGTGACGGACGAAGAAAAGTAGCTACGCTAGGTAACTGGATGGCTAAAACTTGGAGAGTTCCTCACCCAGGACAAATGGGTTATCACAATCGAACTGAATTCAGCAAACAAATCTTGAAGATTGGAACTGCTGAAGAAACACCAGTAACACCAAAAGGTGGATTCGTAAAATACGGAGAAGTAAAAGGCAAATATGCATTACTTTCTGGAAGTCTTCCAGGTCCAAAAAAGAGACTTGTTAGATTAACATTCGCAAAGCGAAGACGATCAAATGTCTTCCCAGCACTTGACAATGTAGAAATCTCTACAATTGCACAACAAAGATAATGAAAAAGACAGAAGTATTAAGAGTCAACGGTGGAAAAACATCCGAGATAGAATTACCTATCCAATTTGTTGAACCGCTTCGAGAAGATCTTATTCGAAAAGCTGTCAGAGTATTACAACTAAGTCGAAAACAAGCTTATGGACATGATCCAATGGCAGGTAAAAGACAAGGTTACACAACTCCAAAGCGAAGAAAGAAGTTCAAAACAACCTACGGTAAAGGAATTTCTAGAATTCGAAGAAAACACTTATGGACTCGAGGAAGTCAATTCAGATGGGTCGGAGCATTCGTAGCAAACGCAATTGGTGGAAGAAAAGCATTCGCACCAACATCAGATAAAAATACATTATTAAAAATTAACAAGAAGGAACGAAGAAAGGCAATCCGTTCCGCAATCGCAGCTTCAAAATATGTAATAATTGACGCAAAACTTGAAGCATTAAAGAAAACAAAAGACGTTGAAAAGTCATTAAATTCAAACAAGCTTGACCAAGAATTAGTCAGAGCAAAATCAAAGAAAGTTCGAGCAGGAGTCGGAACTCGAAGAGGAAGAAAATACAAGACAAAAGTCGGACCACTTATGATATTCAGTAAAGCATGTCCAGCAATGATTGCAGCAGAAAATCTTGCAGGAATTGATGTAGTAGTTGTAAACAACTTGAACGCAGAATTACTTGCACCAGGTGGACAAACTGGAAGAACAACAGTCTGGAGTTCAGATGCAATCAAGAAATTAAAGGAGGAAAATTTATTCAACTAAAATGAAAGGTAACGATGTTTTTGACATTTTGAAGTATCCTCTGGCAACAGAAAAAGCAGTTCGAGCAATCGAAGCTGAAAACACATTAATATTCGCAGTTGCAAAAGCAGCAACTAAATCACAAATCAAATGGGCAATCGAAAAAGAGTACAAAGTAAAAGTATCAAACGTACGAACTCTAAACGATATGAAAGGAATTAAAAAGGCCTACATAAGACTCGATCCATCAACATTAGCTGTTGATGTAACTTCCAAACTAGGACTAATATAAAATGGGAAAGCGATTAAGACAACAGAGAAGAGGAAAAGGTTCAATCCACAAGACACCTAGCCACCGGTCTCTGGGAAGATTAAGCTATCCTTCAAATTCTGGAGAAGTACTTCACGGAAGAATTATTGATCTAACTAAATCCGTAATGCACAACAGCCCACTAATGGTTGTTGAATATACAAACGGAGACTTAGCTTTAATGCCTGCACCATTTGGAGTGCGTGTAGGACAAAATATTTCCATGGGAGACTCAAACCTCGGGAATGGAAATATAATGATGCTCAAAGATTTACCAGCAGGAACAATGGTTTTCAACCTTGAAAGAGTTCCAGGCGACGGAGGTAAATACGTAAGAACTTCCGGAACCTCAGCGCAAGTAATTGGAAGAGAAGGAAAAGGAATTGCAGTAAAACTTCCTTCAAAGAAAAAATTAGTTCTTCACGAACGATGTTTCGCAACAGTTGGAACAATCGCAGGTGCTGGACGAACAAACAAACCATTTGTAAGAGCAGGTAACAAGTTCTATGCAATGAAGGCTCGAGGATTAAAATATCCAAAAGTTAGAGGTGCAGCAATGAACGCAGTAGACCACCCACACGGTGGAACTCGACCAAAGCAAATGGGTATGGGTAAATATTCCACAACTGTTCCACGAAACTTACCTCCAGGTAAGAAGGTAGGACACATCGCAGCAAGACGAACAGGAAAGAAGAAGTAAAATGGTAGAAAAAATATTCAAATTCAGAGGAAAGACAATTGAAGAGCTTCAACAGCTAGACATTCAACAATTTGGTGAATTACTAAAATCACGAAAACGAAGATCAATTCGAAGAGGAGTTCCAGAACATCAAACAAAGTTTATGGAAAAGTTAGAAAAAGGAAAACCAAAGCTAAGAACTCACAGAAGAGATATCATAATCACTCCAAACATGGTTGGGAAAACAATCGAAGTTTACAACGGACGAAAATTTGTTCCATTAATGGTTAACGAAGAAATGATTGGTTACTATTTCGGAGAATTCGTTCAAACTCGAAAGATTGCATCTCACAAAGGAACCGGAGTCGGAGCTACAAAGAGTTCCAAACACCAAGGTAAGAAATAATGGCAAGAGGAATTAGCATGCAGACATACGATGGAAAAACAATGGCTAAAGTAATCGGAACTAACTTACCAGTATCCAAGAAAATTGCATACGAAGTTACAAATCATATTCGAGGAAGACCTGTAGACAAAGCAATCGCATTGTTACAAGACGTTCAAAAGTTGAAAACTCCCGTACCATATAAGCGGTACAACAAAGACACACCTCACAGAAAAGGAGATTTCGCAGCAGGACGATTCCCAGAAAAAGCAGCAAGATACATAATTCCAATGTTAGAATCATTGAAAGCAAACGCAGAAAACAAAGGCCTAACTGGAGAATTAATACTTGTACACGCAGCTGCACATATGACTGGAAAAAGACATCGATACGGAAGAATCCAAGGTCTTAAGAGAACAACTCATGTTGAACTTGTGGCAGCACCAAAGGTTGAAAAGAAAAAACCAGCAAAAAAGGCTGAACCAAAGAAGGAAAAATCAACTCCAAAGAAAGCTGAAAAATCTTCTGAAGCGGAAGTGAAAAAAGAGACTGCAGACAAGTCCGCAGGATCTAAATCAGAATCAAAACCAAAGGAGACGAAGAAATGATTGAACGAGAATTCATCAAGGAAAGAATGAAGCAACTTAAAATAAAGGAAACTATCGGAGAAAATTTCAACAAAGGAGCTGAAATTGGAGGCGTTACTGTAGAAAAAACTCCATTAGGTGAAAGAATCGTAATCAGCACAACTCGACCAGGAATAATTATTGGAAGAGGAGGTTCCACAATTAAGGGACTAACAAACAAATTAAAGAACAAATTCAAACTTGAAAATCCACAAATCGAAACTTCAGAAATACCTGACGCATACACAAGTGCCGCAGTTGTTGCAACAAAGATTGCATCTGAACTTGAAAGATTCGGACCATCACGATTCAAAGGAATCGGTTACCGAGAACTTGGAAGAATTATGAACTCAGGAGCACTAGGGGTAGAAATCGTTATTGACGGTCCAATTCCTGGAGCACGTTCAAGAAAATGGAGATTCTATGATGGCTACATGAAGAAGTGCGGATTCATTTCAGATAACTTACTTGACAAAGCACAACAAGACGCAGTCCTTAAGAAAGGAACAGTTGGAGTATCAGTAACAATAATGCATGCAGACACACCGCTTCCAGATAAAATCACAATTGTTGATGCAGAAAGTGAAATCGAAAAAGCAGATGAACCAACAATTGAAGAAGTAAAAGAAGAAGCTGTCGAAGAAAAACCAGTAAAGAAACCAGCACCAAAAAAGGAAACAAAAGCTGCAGCTAAGAACGTACCTGCAAAGAAAACCGTAGCTAAAAAAACTCCGACAAAGAAACCAGCTGCAAAAAAGAAGGAGACTAAAAAATAATGGCAATACTTAGAGTTAAAGATATCAGAGAAAAGAAAATGAAAGCTCGAGAAGCAAGCATGTCAGATCTAAAAAGAGAACTTGCAAAATTATATTCCCAAAAAGCATCAGGACGAGTTCCTGAAAATCCAGGAAAAATCAAGGAAATTAAGCGAACAATCGCGAGAATCCTTACAGTAAACAAAGAGGAGGTAACTAGCAAATAATGAGTGATATAGACCCATTAACAGGTTTGCCTAAAGATCTTGGCACCATTGAAAACATATCCAAAGAAAAGCAATCCATTCGAATTCGAGTGGACCGGCGAAGATTTGGAAAAGCAATGACTGTCATCGAAGGTTTCGACTCTTCAGTCGATGTAAAAGCTTTGGCTAAAGATCTTAAGTCTCGACTTGCAACAGGTGGAACTTTGAAAGGACGATCAATCGAACTTCAAGGAGACCAACGTGAGCGTGCAAAGGCAACTTTAATTAAGATGGGATATCCAGAAGAGGGGATCGACATAAGATGATAACACCACAAAACATATTGAGACATGAGTTAATTGGACTCGACACACGAGTTTCAAAAGCACTTAACCCACTGTCAAAAAATATCCAAGGAAAAGTTATTGACGAAACCCAACAAACACTCACCATTCGAACAGACAAAGGCGACAAAAAAATCCTTAAACGACTTGCAACTTTCGAGTTTAAATTGAAAGAAGCAAAAGTTGAAGTTCAAGGAACTGAATTGGTCGGACGTCCGTGGGAGCGAATAAAGAAATAAAATGGCAAAAACAACAAAACCAAAGAAGACTGTAAAGAAAGTAGCACCAAAGAAAGAAGTATCTGATAATCAAATGAGAACAGTTTCACCAACTAGAGGAAGAACTTTTGTTGGAAAAGTTATCTCAACAAAGATGACAAAGACAGTAAATGTTGAATGGGAACGAAGATCATATTTGTACAAATATGAAAGATATCAAACGGAAAGATCTCGAGTCAAGGCACATAATCCGACTGAAATCAACGCACAAGTTGGAGACACAGTTAGAATTGCAGAATGCCGACCACTTAGCAAGACTAAGAAATTCATAGTTATCGAAAACATGGGAGCAGGAAAATGAGACCAATAAAAGTAAAAGCTGTAAGAGGAATTCCGCTAGGTGCAGTAATTAATATTGCAGATAATTCAGGAGCACGTTCAATGCGAGTTATCAGTGTAAAAGGTTTCAAATCAAGAACTCGAAAACTGGCATGTGCAGCAGTGGGAGATTTGGTTACAGGTTCAGTTGTAACTGGAGATCTAGAAATGAGACACAAAGTTGTCCAAGCAGTAATTATCAGACAAAAGAAAGAATATGCACGAGCAGATGGAATGAGAGTTTCATTCGAAGATAATGCAGGAGTAATAATCAAGGACTTAAGACTGGGAACACCAAAAGGAACAGTCGTTAAAGGTCCAGTAGCAAAGGAGGTAGCCTTGCGATGGTCACAAGTTGGCAAGTTGGCAAGCATATTACTATAATGAAAAGTCGATGGAGTAAAAATTGGGGAACAAGCGTACAAGCTAGAAAGCAAAGAAAATTCATATTCAACGCACCAGCACATATCAAAAGAAAATTGCTGGCTTCACCACTAAGCAAAACACTTAGAAAAGAACACAACAAGCGAAGTTTGGTAGTAAGAAAAGGAGATACAGTAAAAATACTAAGAGGACAATTCAAAGGAAAGATGGGAAAAATAACAGACATCAATGCAAAGAAAACAAGAATATACGTAGATGGAGCACATCAAGTAAAAGCAAATGGGCAAACTTCAGCATACCCAATTCACCCATCAAACGTTGTAATAATCACACCAGTACTTTCAGACAAAAAAAGAAAGGAGGCACTAGCTAGAAAATGAGCAAGCAAAGACACATTTCCAGATTAGCATCACCAAGATCATGGCAAGTTGCACGTAAAGCAACTAAATGGATTGCAAAACCAATGCCAGGTCCAAGAACAAAGGCAGAAGGAATTCCGCTAGTTGTACTACTTCGAGACGTAGTTGGTATGATTGAAAATCAAAGAGAATTGAAATACTTAATCAATACAAAACAAATCTTAGTTAACGGAAAACTTTACAGAGAAACAAGATTCCCGGTTGGATTATTCGACGTAATCTCGTTCCCAACAGTCAAGAAACATTACCGAGTTGTTCTAACAACTCTTGGAAAACTTCAAGCAACCGAAATTTCAGACAAAGAAGCTAATACTCTATTACTTCAAGTAAATGAAAAGAAATCTATCAAAGGTGGAAAACTTCAAATCAATCTGTCAAACGGATGGAATGTTTTGACTGACTCAAAGACAAAAATCAAAGTTGGAGAATCAGTATTATTCGATCTGAAGAAGAAGAAGATCACAGAAAACTTTGGATTCAGCAACGGAGCACAAGTTTATTTCGTTCGAGGTAAGAGAGCAGGACATTCAGCAACATTCAAATCTTTGAAAGAAACAGGAGTACTTCGAAGACAAAAGATTGCAGTCCTAGAATTAGAAAAGGAGACCATTGAAAGTTCTTTGAACAACTTAATCACAGTTGGAACAAAGAAGGCTTCAATCACACTAAACTAAAATGGCAGAAACAGCAACAAAAACTCAAAATAAGAATCCAATGCAAGAAATAAGAATAGAAAAAATTACTTTAAACATTGGTTCAGGTCCAGATCCAAAGAATGTTGAAAAAGGAGTAACTCTACTTTCAAGCATTTCAGGAATGAAAGCTGTTCAAGCACTAGCAAAACAGAGAATTGCAGCATGGAAACTTAGACCAGGTTTAGCAATTGGTTCAAGAGTCACAATCAGAAACGGAACTGAAGAATTGCTTAAGAGATTATTAAAAGCAGCAAGCATGGAAGTTCCAGCAAAGAAATTCAATGAAAACGGATTCAGTTTTGGTATTTCAGAATATATCAACATTCCGGAAGTAAAATACGATCCAAAAATTGGAATCATTGGATTAAATGTTTCAGTAACTTTGAAGCGACCAGGTTTCAGAGTAAAGAAGCGAAAATTATCACCAGCAAAAATATCAAAATCACATCGAATCACAAAAGAAGATGCAATTAACTTTGCAAAAGAAAAATTGGGAGCAATAGTAGAATGAAATTACCTGGAATAAAGAAAATGTCTTTCTCAAAGACAAGAAAGAGAAAAGTCCTTAGAAATAACTCTATCAAAAAGAGAGATTATGGTAAGAATCTATCCCGATGTACTCGATGCGGTGGAAGAAAAGGAGGAAAAATTGGCCGATATGGTTTGAACATCTGTCGAAGATGTTTCAGAGAAGTAGCTCAAGACCTAGGCTTCACAAAATACAGATAAAATGATGAACGATATACTTGCACAGGCATTGTCAAAAATTAATAACGCAGCACTGCGAGGAAAAACTGAAGTAACACTTTACCCATCTTCAAAAGTAATAACACGAATTATGACTTTACTAAAAGAAGAAGGATACATTGCAGACTTCAAATCAGAAAATACAACTCGAGGAACTGTTACAACAGTACAATTAAATGGAAAGATTAACAAAGTTGGAGCAATCAAGCCAAGATTTTCAGTTACTATGAGCACATATGAAAAGTTCGAAAAGAGATATCTTCCAGCAAAAGACTTCGGAAGAATGTTCATTTCAACAACAGACGGAATAATCACACACATCAAATCAAAGGAAGCAAACAAAGGAGGAGTGTTAATAGCATACGTTCACTAAAATGTCAACAACAAGAAGAACTCGAGTCCAAGGAACACACTTTAGACATCAAGGAAAATTCAAACCTGTACTAAAGTATCGTAAGGGTAAAAAGGTTGTTCCAATGCCTTTCGGTGAAAAGATAAAACCGGAATCAAGAGTTCCATTAAATGAAGGCGTAAACGTAAACATTGACAATAAAAGAATCACACTATCAAAAGGAGAAGCAACATTAACAAGAGAATATCAAGTAGCATTACTTACATTCAAACAAGAAGGCGAGGAACTCATAGTTTCAGGAAACACCTCAAACGCAAAAGTCCGTGCAGTTGTAGGAACTTTCGCAGCACACCTAAAGAACATGCAAAAAGGTTTGGAAGAACCATTTGTATACAAACTAAAAATCACATCAGTCCACTTCCCAATGACTTCAAAGTTAGAAGGAAACAGTTTCGAATTGAAAAACTTCCTTGGAGGAAAAAAGATTCGAAAAGCAGAAATTCCACAAGGAGTAGATGTAAAAATCAACGGAGATATTATAGAACTCTCCTCAAGAGACATTGAACTTGTTGGTATGACTGCAACAAGAATGGAACAACTTACTCGAGTCACAAAACGAGACCGAAGAGTTTTCCAAGACGGAATATTCATAACTGAAAAGGCAGGTAAAGTACTATGAAAGAATTAATTACACAAAAAATTGCAATGAAGAAGAAAATGCCTAAATTCCGTAGACAGGAATCTCATGTTAAAGCAAGACTAAGCAGAACTGGTTGGAGAAAACCAAAAGGAACGCACTCAAAGATGCGAAGACAAAGAAAAGGCTACGATGTAATTGTAAAAGTTGGATACAGAACTCCAAAACTATTACGTGGAAGATTAAGAAGCGGATTACTTGAAGTAGCAATCACAACTCCTAAAGAACTAAAGAATATAACTAAAGATCAAATTGCATTAATTCCAAGAACTCTTGGAAATCGAAAGAGACTTGCGATTCTTCAAGAAGCAAAGAAGCTGAAACTAAACCTTTCAAACTTCCCGATGATTGAAGATAAAATCAAGGAAATTGAAAGCGGTCTTGTAGCAAGAAAGAAAAAGCGGTCAGAAGTAAAAACACGGAAGACTGCAAAAGCAAAGAAGGCTGAAGAAGCCAAAGAAAAGAAAGACAAAAAGAAAGAAGAAAAAAAGGCTGAAGAAGCCAAAGAAAAGAAATCTGACTCAAAGGAAGAAAAGAAATCTGAAACAAAAGAAAAACCTAAAGTAAAGCCTAAGCAAGCACCAAAGCCAAAACAATCAAAGCCAAAAAAGGAGACAGTTAAATGAAACTAGATATGCAAAAAACATTAGCATCAAAAGTAGCTAAAGTTGGAACTGGAAGAATAAAAATTGATCCAGCAAATGCAGAACAAGTCAAAGAAGCAATCACAAAGGCAGACATCAGAGACTTAATTGATCAAGATGTAATCAAAGTCATGCCGCTAGTTAGAAACTCCAAAGCTCGAGCAAGAGCAAGAGCAGCAGCAAAGAAGAAAGGAAGACAAAGAGGTGCAGGTTCAAAAGTTGGAAGAGCAACTGCAAGAAGTCCACCAAAGAAAGAGTGGATAAACAGAATCCGACTTCAAAGAAAAATAATCAAATCATTCAAAGAATCAGGAAGACTTTCAACAGGCGATTGGAAAGTATTATATCGAAGAGCAAAAGGAGGTTTCTTCCGTAACAAACGACACCTACTTCAAGTAATTGAACAAGGTAAGATGTTGAAGCAAGTAAAGAAACCAACAAAAGGAGCAAAGAAGTAAATGGCAACACGAAAGAGATACAACGTAAGATTCAGAAGAAGAAGAATTGGTAAGACAAACTACAAGAAACGTTTAGCTTTAGCAAAATCAGATCTACCAAAATTAGTTGTAAGACGATCAAACAAATATTTGACAGCGCAGATTGTAAATTACACTGAAGGCGGAGACAAGACAGTAGCACAATTCAATTCACGTTCACTTAAGGCAAAAGGATGGAAACATTCTTGTTCAAACCTTCCAGCAGCATACTTGACTGGAATCGCAATTGCGGGCGCAGCCAAGAAAGCAAAAGTTGCAGAAGCAATTTTGGACATGGGTTCATATACTCCAACAAAAGGTTGCAAACTTTATGGAATATTAAAGGGAGCAATTGATGGCGGATTAAAGATCGCAGCATCTGAACAATCTTTGCCAAGTGAAGAAAGAATCAACGGCGCACATATTAACGAAAAGCTTTCAGCAGATTTAAAAAAGCTTAAGGAGAGCATCTAAAAATGGCACAACGAAAACGAAATCCAAACCCTAAACGAAAGCGAGGTAAGTTTGTTCCACGACCAAGAATTGGACCAGATGGAGAAGTAATAGATCCACGAGTCAAAATGCTTGAAGATTGGAAACCTAAGACTGAGTTAGGAAGAAAAGTCAAGGTAGGAGAAATAACAACAATAGAGGAAGCGCTAAACTCCGGAAAAAAAATCCTTGAAGCAGAAATCGTTGATGCACTAATTCCAAATCTTGAAACAGAATTCATCAATGTCGGACAAGCAAAAGGTAAGTTCGGTGGTGGACAAAGAAGAATATTCAAACAAACTCAAAAGAAGACAAAAGACGGAAATCGAATTGCTTTCAACGCACTTGCTGTAGTTGGAAACCGAGACGGTTATGTTGGCGTCGGAATTGGACGATCAAAGGAAACAGTTCCAGCAAAAGATAAAGCTTTGAGAAACGCTAAGCTAAACATTATGCAAATCGGAAGAGGAAACGGATCTTGGGAAAGTGAATCTCCTGAACCAAACTCAATTCCATTCGAAGTTTGCGGAAGAAGCGGATCTGTTAGAGTAACATTCATGCCTGCTCCACCAGGAACAGGATTAGTTATTGAAAATGAACTAAAGAAACTATTCCGATTAGCAGGAATTGAAAATGTTTGGTCAAAATCTAAAGGTCAAACAAGACAAAAAATAAATCTAATTAATGCAACAGTCAAAGCTTTGAAACAAACAGCAACAGTTAGACTTAAAGATCAACAAAAAGCCGTTGTAAGATACGGATCAATAAACAAATGAAATCAATGAGCGGAAGTATGATAGCAGTGTTAAGAATTCGAGGAGAAGTCGGAGTTCGAGAACCAATAAAGAAAGCAATGGACTTGATGAAACTTCACCGAAAGAATAGAGTTGTTCTAATAAAAAACACTCCATCAAACATTGGAATGATTAACAAAGTAAAAGATTATTGCACATTCGGAGAAGTTGATGCTGAAATAGTAAAAGAACTTCTTGAGAAGAGAGGAAGACTTCCAGGAAACAAATTACTTTCTGCAGAATACTTAAAGAAAGAAGCAAAAGCTGATTTCAATTCATTATCAAAATCTTTAGTTGAAGGAAAAGCTTCCATGAAAGACATTCCAGGTCTGAAGCGATACTTCAAGATGCACCCTCCAATTGGAGGATTCGAACGTGGCGGAATTAAACATCCGTATGCAGCGGGCGGAGCACTTGGATATCGAGGCAAGGAAATGGGTAAACTTATCCAAAAGATGATATAAAATGGCAGACAAAAAATCTCGAAAGAAGCGTGGATCCCGAACACATGGTTGGGGCGCAGGTAAGAAACACAGAGGCGCAGGAAATCGAGGAGGACGAGGACGAGCAGGTATGGGAAAGAGAGGACAGCAAAGAAAGACGCTTCCATTATCTCAAGGAAAGAGACCGGTTGGTCAAATCGCAAATGACAATCGAGGAATGGTTACTGTTCTAAAACGAGTTCAAAAATCTCAAGTATTAAATTTATCAGATTTACAAAATAATATCACAAAGTGGACTACTGAAGGAAAAGCAGAAAAAACAAAAACTGGTTATTCAGTAAATCTAACAAAACTCAAATATACAAAACTTCTATCACAGGGAGAAGTTTCAGACAAAATTACTGTTACAATTCCATCAGTTTCAGCAAAAGCAAAAGAAAAGTTGGAAGCAGCAGGTGGAAAAGTTGAAGGAATAATTCCAACTGAAGAAAGTAAATAAGCCGGAGGGCAATCATAATCATGAGTCTAATTCAGAAGCTTTCAAAATACATCCCAGATGTAGCGGGACCATCTAAAAAATTAGGTTTCAATCAAAAATTAAAGTGGACGGGAATCACTTTACTTCTTTACTATATTTTACTACACATTCCATTATATGGACTTGGTCAAAACGCACTGAGCCAATTCAAATCATTATCTACAATTCTTGGAGCAAGTTTCGGTTCTCTAATATCTTTAGGTATCGGGCCAATCGTTACAGCAAGTATCGTATTACAACTATTATCGGGATCGGGAATACTAAAAATCGACCTGACAAAAACCGAAGGTAGAGCAGCATTCCAATCTATGCAGAAAGTATTCATTCTACTATTCGTAGTATTTGAAGCAATAGTTTACGTTATGATGGGAGGTTTAGCGCCTGCCGCAGGACTAGCACCAGGAGCATATGGATTTATGCAGCTCATGCTGATTATACAGTTGATCGTAGGTGGTTACATGATTGTTCTTATGGACGGAGTCGTACAAAAATGGGGATTCGGTTCAGGAGTATCACTATTCATCGCAGCAGGAGTATCTAGAGAAATATTCATTGCAGCATTCAGTCCATTTCCTTCACCACTAAATCCGGACGTTCCAGTTGGAAGGATACCTTATTTAGTTCAAGCTCTAGGAACTGGAGACGTAACTGGAGCAATGGCTGCGATTGTAGCAATCGTAGCAACAGTCGGAGTATTTGCATTATCTGTTTATGGACAATCAATGAAGGTTGAAATTCCATTATCTTTTGGACGTATCAGAGGTCACGGAATAAGATGGCCACTCAAATTCATGTACACATCCAACATCCCAGTTATTTTAATCGCTGCACTTATGGCAAACATACAACTTTGGGGACGACTTCTTGAAAGTTGGGGAAGACCATTACTTGGAACTTTCCAAAATGGAGTTGCAGCATCAGGACTAGTAAAGTGGGTAGATTCGCCGAGTATTGTTCTATCGCTTATTAACAAAACCATGACAAGTGAAATGGTTCTACAAGCATTAGTATATTCATTTCTATTAATCATAGGTTCAGCATTTTTCTCCGTACTTTGGGTAAAGACAGCAAACATGAGCGCGGAATCTCAAGCAAAACAAATCTTATCTTCAGGAATGCAAATTCCAGGATTCAGAAGAGATCCAAGAGTACTTGAAAGCATTCTAAATAGATACATCCCGGGACTTACAGTAATGGGTGGAGCATTAGTAGGATTACTCGCAGCATTTGCAGATCTACTTGGAGCACTAAGTAGAGGAACAGGAATCTTATTGGCAGTTATGATTGTGTATAAACTCTATGAAGACATTTCAAGAGAACACGCAATGGATTTACACCCAGCATTGAGAAAGATGATGGGAGGAGATAAATAAATGGTAGTACCTTTTGGTTTAGGACCAATTACTTTCATGACTCTTGCAGTAATTGCAATAACGCTTCTAATCACAGTTGTTCAAAAATTCACTGTAGATCAAAATGTAATGCGTGAATTAAAAGCAGACTCAAAGAAAATGCGAAAGGAAGTAAAGGCACTAAAAGATAATCCTGAAAAATTCCAACAACACCAAAAGAAAATGATGGAATTATCAATGAAACAAATGAAGATGTCATTCAAACCAATGATGTATTACATGATTCCTCTAATTGTTTTCTTCACTTGGATGCGAAACGTAATGGGAGATACGGTTGTATTAAGACCACCAATCTGGCCATGGGAAATGGGATACCTTGGAACATATATCTTATTATCAATATTCTTCTCGATGATTTTTCGGAAGATACTTAAAGTAAATTAATAAACTCAAAATATGGAAATCGGAAAAGTTTGTATGAAAATTGCGGGACGAGACGCTGGAAGACCAGCAATCGTAATCGAAGTTCATAAAGACGGTTATCTAACAATTGATGGATTTTCAAGAAGAAAGAAAGTCAATTCAAGACACTTACAATTTATTGGAACAAAAGTTGACATCAAGAAAGGTGCAACTCATGACACAGTAATTAAGGCTCTTGAAAAGCTTGGATTCGCTCAACCAGCAAAACCAAAGTTCGAGAAGAAAGATAAAAAGAAAGCCAAGAAGTCTAAAAAGTAAGTTTACTTTGAGTTCTAAATTAAGTCAAAAAAAACTTATATACTATTAAGAGTTCTAAGTTTTATGCCTAGAAAACGTTCTAAGAAAAAAACAGATTTTAATCAATATTTACCTCTTCTACTTATTGGCGCATTAGTTGTAGCATTCGTATTTTTAGGAGCAGGACCGACAGGGAAGTTTAGTGACACAGGAGGAACACCTACATATACTGCTGACTATTGTCTTTCTCCGAATTCGTTATTGCTTTCTGAAGGAAGTCAACCTCC
>JAAZWY010000007.1:0-2212 GCA_014240455.1 Nanobdellota archaeon
AATTCAGAGAAGAATCAACTTCATTATCAGAACCAATTACTTTATGGACTTTAGACTTCGGTGATGCCTCAGAACCGTGGGGATATTTAGGAGTTAGAATAAATCAGCAAGCCTGTTTCAGTGCAACTGATGCAAACCTAAGTTGTGTAACTGGAATAATAAAAGATTCAGAAGCAATCGGAGATCCTTGTGCATGTTCATCCGAAGTATCTCAAATTTATCCAACAACAACTCTAGAAACTAGCGTAGCTCCAGGCATTAGATATCACACATATGAAACTGTAGATGACTGCGGAGATGATTTCGTATGCACAGTAAATTTAACAGTCTCAACAGCAAGTTATTCAGAATCAGAATCAATTGATTTAAAATTCAACCAAGAAGATATATGCACAGCAAATCCTACTTTAGATGAGTGTCAACCAATACCAGTTATAGATCCATGTATTGCTAATCCAAACATGATTGGATGTCAAAACGAACCAAATGGAACTATAGATTCAGACTTCGACCCTCTAACTACAGACACTACTGGACAAAACAACTACGTGGCGCAAGATCCTCCACCAGCAGGAGATGAGTTCGATCCTCTTGAAGGATTGGGTGATGAACCACCTGAAGAACCAGAAGGAAGCGGAATTGGAAAGATTGTATTAATTCTAATATTACTTTCAGCACTTGGTGGAGCAGGATTCTATATGTGGAAGCGAGGAATGTTTTCAAAACTAAAAACAAAGCTTCCAGGAATATCAAAATCTAAAATAGCAGGAAAAACAACAGCTACGCCAAAAACCTCAGCAATCAAAGATTACATTTCAAAAGCAAAAGCAGCAGGAGAATCAAACGTAGTAATTAGGCAAAATTTAAAGAATTCAGGCTGGCCTGATAACGAAATAAACAAGAACCTGTAGTAATTGTTATAAACTTCTGAACGCAATTATATTCATGATTAGAAAGATATCTCTAGCTCTAATGTTACTCGTTTTACTGCCTGCGTCACTAGCACTAGTAACTCAAGATGATTGGGACGGAGATGGCGTGGAAAATGATGAAGATTATTTTCCAAACGACTATTCTCGGAGCGAAGTTAGAAGTTTCCAGCCTGACAATAACCATTTATCAAATCAAGTGCAAATATTTGATCCTCAAGTTGAATATACTGAAGGTCCGAATACCCATATTGATTTAATTGATAAAGATAAGATACTCTTTACTGTAGATAATGAAGTATTTTATTTAACATATTTGAATAACGAAGTTACTTTACAAACGATACTGCCAGAAGATTTTGATGATGATCGATGGGTGAAACAATACTTCTCCAGTTTAATCGATGCAGATGAAAAGTTAGATCATCTTTTTTTAACTTTAAATCCACACGGCGGATCGCAACAATTGGTCCAATACGAAGAGAATTCAAATCAGCCATATATAGTTTCAACAGGAAGTCATTACTGGTTTTCACCCATTTTCTATAATCAAGATATTTTTATGGACTTAGTGTTAGGAACAATAGCATCGGTCGATGGTTCAAAATCATTCAAAATACATACGCTCTCATCCTCCGGGCGTTTTTCTAACTTGCCGGAACCAAAAGAATATGAGTTTGACAAATATATAACTGATTTATTTCCAATTGATTTATCCCAAAATTTATTTTTAGCCGAGACACACAGTTCCACACTAATAATTAAAATAATCAGCACCGATGATCCAGAGATTATTGAAGAATCGGTGTTCAGTAACAATCTAATTTACGATTTAAGCGAGGAATTTATCTTAGCAGGAACTAACTCCTACGGCAATAGGCAAACAATTCGCGTTTTTGATCATGAATTAAATCTAGTAAATTTCTTTGATGTTGAAATACCTTACCTTAATGCAGTTTCTGGAATTAGTCACATAACCTTTGATGCTAAATTTGGAAGTATTAATGGAGATGAATATATTGATATAGTTGTAAGCGAGACTAGCGAATTATCTATTGATCGAAACAACGTTGCAGTCTATTTCGGATCCAGCACCGGATTTAATTCAAACAATAAGAACTTACTACCAATCGCAGGAGCCAAAGAATTAGTAGTAACTGATTTAAATTCAGATGGTGCGGATGATATAATAGCTATACGTAAAGATAACAAAATCGCCATACTATTTAATCAATTACTCGATTCCAGTGACTCCGATAGCGATGGAATCCTAGATATTTCAG
>JAAZWY010000007.1:2311-3428 GCA_014240455.1 Nanobdellota archaeon
GACAATTGCCCAATTGTTGCAAATCCTGATCAATCAGATACAGATTCAGACGGAATTGGTGATCTTTGCGAACATGATGAAGATGGGGACGGAATATCAGATGAGCTTGACAATTGCCCAATTGTTGCAAATCCTGATCAATCAGATACAGATTCAGACGGAATCGGGAATGCATGTGATGATGAACCGGGAATATATATGAGTAGTCTCAAATACAGAGTTAATGACTTAGTTTCGGGAACATTATTAAACTTAGGAAAGATCCCAGACAAGATTTACTGGTTTGATGGAGTTCAGGAAACAGATTATGAAATATATGATGATTCAATAAATCAAAGAACTCTTTGCCGAGCCTCAGCAACGGAATCTTGCACAATCCAATCTGCAAAATATAATGTATTAGAATTTGGAGAGCCCTGCTCATGTTCCTCTAAGGGAGAGGGAAGACTCCCAATACTTTTCAAGATTTACAATGAGCACGTAATAAAATCTACTCAATTTGTAAAAACCTATCGCGCACTAGAGGAATGTCCCGAATCAAATTGCACAATCCAATCCTTCGTAATTTATGAAGATGATTCAACGGAGCTATTCGAAAACAGCTTTGATTTACTCCCTGCAAACACGCCAATAGAAGAGCTAAACCCAAATAATAAACCTTACGGACCGTTCTCTCAAGATTGTTCACTGGGCGGACAACAAATCTTAAACACTAATTGGTGCTGTACGGTCGGATATGTACCGAATCCAGATGTAATTGAAGTCAGTTTAATTGGAGAAGATATAGATGCATGTCAGCCCTACCAAAACTTACCACCTGTAGCAAGTTTCATCGCATCTTCAACTAACATTTCAATTGGAGAGATAGTTATTTTCAATGCAAGCAAATCGCAAGATTCCGATGGAGCAATTGTAGAATATATTTGGGATTTCGGCGACAATTCAACAAAAGGAACTGGAAAAACCACAAGTCACAAATACACATCAGAATGTAATGATGATCCATGTCAAATAACATTAACAGTTAAAGACAATCTCAACCAACTTTCAACAGATTCAATAATAATCAATCTCGGAGCTGCAGCAACAATACCTCTTGTCGACAACACAACCGAAG
>JAAZWY010000007.1:3485-16449 GCA_014240455.1 Nanobdellota archaeon
AAGAACTTGTAGAACAACAAAGAGAATTAGCAGCACTTCAAAAACAACTTCAACAACAAGACGACTCTGGCGGAGCTGGATGGTTCTTAGCACTTCTAATATTAGCACTTCTCGGAGGTGGCGGATGGTACGCATTCAAGAAAGGTTTATTTGGAAAAAAGAAACCTCCGACAACAACTCCCACTTCAACACCAACAACATCCACTCAACCAACAACCAGTCCAATTAGAAAGTTCATCTCAACAAACAAACAAAAAGGACTTTCAAATGAAGAAATCAGAACAAAATTGAGAGGAAAAGGCTGGAGAGACGGAGATATTGACAAATACATGAACGCTTCCAGAACCTAATTCACAAAGCTTTTAAATGAATTTCAACCACAGTAAACTACACAGAAATCACACTGATTCAAAATCACTATTCACTTCATACTCTTTTTGAGTATTCGCCGAAAGGCAACAATAACCGAGTAGTATAGCAAAACAGCTATATTTGATTTCTGAGGAGATAAAAAAATGGGAAAAATAAGTCCAGTATCAATAAAATATAACATTAAAGCTGAAATTAACTTAAGCGGAATGGCTGAACGGCCAGACGTGATCGGAGCTATCTTTGGTCAAACTGAAGGATTGCTAGGAGCAGACCTTGAATTAAGAGAATTACAGAAGTCCGGTAAAATCGGACGTATAGAAGTAGATGTTTTTAAGAAAAACGGTAAAACTCAAGGAACAATTCTAATTCCATCAAGTATGGGAAAATCTGAAACAGCGCTAGTAGGTGCTGCAATAGAAACAATTGACCGAGTTGGACCATCAGATTCAAAAATTCGTGTAAAAAGCATCAAAGACGTACGGCAATCTAAACGTGATTACGTAATGAAGAGAGCTAAAGTGTTGCTAAAGCAATTGCTTGAAGAGCAACCAGACGTCAAAGAAATGAAATTAGAAGTCACAGAAGATGTCAGAATCGCTGACGTAGAATTCTTCGGAAAAGACAAACTTCCAGGTGGTCCAGATTTTGACACATCTGACGAAGTAATTATTGTTGAAGGCCGAGCTGACGTAGTTAACTTACTACGATACGGTATCAAGAATACAATTTCATTAAATGGAGCAAAGCTACCAAAAACACTTCCTGAGTTAATCGAAGGAAAGACTGTTACTTTGTTTGTTGACGGAGATCGAGGCGGAGATTTAATTATTAAAACTCTAACAAAAGAACTCAACATCAAAGATATAGCAAAAGCACCAGACGGAAAAGAAGTCGAAGAACTTACTCAAAAAGAGATTATACAAGCTCTTAGAGGTAAATCAAAAGACTCAAAACCACGAGCTACCAGAACAACTAGAACTTCAAGAACTGCTACAAAACGTTCAGAAAGTCCTAGACGAAGAGCACCTAGAAAACAAATTCCAAAAGATACTTCACATTTGAAGGAACTTAAGGAAGAAATTGTGGGTGACGGAGCAGCTTTAATTCTTGACGAGAAACTCCAAACACTTGGAAGAGTACCAGTTACAGAATTAGCTTCAACTCTGGAAGACATTGATGGAGCACATGCAATTGTCATGGATGGTAAAACAAATGCAGCAATTATCAAAGCTGCAGATTCTGCTGAGATTAAATATATCATAGCAGATAAGAAACCAACTAGGGACACTGCAGTACAAGTTTATAGCGGAGCAGACCTTTAGGTCTGTTCCCTTATTTTCTTAAAACAAGTTCATAATTACCAAATTTAGATTGACTTTCAACATGATTTTTTGAATATTTAACCTTACGAGCAGAATATTCACCAATTTTAACACTATAATTAGCAAATACTTTCTCAACAAGCGCTTTCAATTCATCTAACGACATAGAATAATAGAATCTATCTACATCTCCAAATTTAACTTTAATTCGCTCATCAACAACACCTACTATGAAACCAAACTTTATGATACAAATCCCACGCGGCTTCAAAACACGCTTTATTTCCTTCAAAAAATTCAATCTATCTTTCTTAGTTGGCAAATGATGGAACATTGCAATGCTTGTAACCACATCAAAACTTCCATCTTTAAACGGAAGAACTGATGCATCCAAATTAACTCCAGAACTTAAGTTACCCTGTTTAAGCATTTCAAGAGAAATATCACTATAAATTACCTTTCCAAACTTATCTAATCCTCTTCGACCACCCGAACCCAAATCCAAAATCTTCAAATTTGTACCAGAAACGTATTCAGCCAAGTCGATTCCCAACTTTCGACGATACCGACCAACGGAAGCAATCTTATCCCACTGTTTCTTAATCTGCCGCTTCATTTTAACAATTTCAAAGCAGAAAATTCTTCATTTTTATTAACTAATCTCAAAATTTGATCAATTTTAGTATATTTCCGAGGAATCTCCGCATAATAATGATATCCTTCTCGCCAATTCTTTCGACGAGCATACTTCTTCTTGAATGCCATAATGTGATTCTGCATACCAAACGTCTGAGGACCCTTTATTATTTGGTTCTTACTCAAATCTTTCTTGTCCACAATAACCCAAACAAGTCCGTCGTCATGCTTATTCCAATACATCCCACTATCCAAAACAACAAATTCCTCATCTTTGAACATTCGAGAGATATGTTCAGCATATTTGACCATTTTTGCACCAGAAACATCCATTTTCTCATCCTCTGGAGGTGCTTTCCAGATTAAAACCCGATTACGCTTCCCCATTTTTTTAATATCATCAACAGTAATTTCAATTTCATCAAAGAATTTTTTATGAGGTTTCTTCAAAAAGCTCTCAATTTTTGACTGTAAAAGCTCAAATTTTTCCAAACCGAGCGCAGCAGCAGCATTACGCTCCTTATCAACAGGATCAACTACAACTAAAGGACCGACAATTTTAGCATCATCAAGAATATCCAAAACATCCATTCCCTCATACGCTTTTTCAACATCAATAATAGTCTTATCCTTCCATTTGAGAACAGCTTTCAATAATTTCTCAAATCCACCATAATAAACAACTAAAATCTCTGTAACATGACCAGAAAAACCTCCAATCCACGATTCTGCACCATAAACACCACTAGCACGAAAGAACTGTTTAGCCAATCTCATATCAAAATTTAAGTTTTTCCTAGCTTTAACATTCTTTTTGATCCAATTTACGTGAAACGGAGACTGATCTGTAAGATTCTGAGCCTGATTAATCCGTTTAATGTATAAAACCGGAATAATTTCAATCTCATAATCATTAATTTTAACTCTAAAATAGTCTCTAGAACCCTTTAATCGCAAAACATCCTTGAAAATACCTAATAAAACACTCTCACAAACCTCCGAAATGTTTTCCTCACCGTATTTTTTCAAATCAAATCGCATAAAATAGTCAACATCATGAATTCCCGGCAAACAAGTACCTTTTCCAACACTTCCACCAACAAATAAGTTAGCAACAACGCCTTGTTTAGCCAATTCTGCAGTAACTTTTTCCTCAAATTCACGCATTACACCAGATAATTGTTCAGATTCCTCAGAATCCATTATAATGGCACTTTCAACCGCGTCTATCACTTTCTTCATAAGTTATAGTGGGAACAAAACTATTTAAGCCTTGGTCAAAATTTAAATACAAATAGCGTTTTCTAAATATATGCAGGACGAAACCATCTTAACTCTATTATTTGCAGGAATGGGAGTAACACTAGTTTTTGTTTCATCAATGTTCATGGTACCAGATGTAAGCAGAATAACTGGTGCAACAACACTCGCAGTAAAGAGCAATTCAGGAGTATTACTGGGCGTTATAGTTCTATTAGCAGTTATTGGTCTGGCGCTTGTAGCTAGAGGATTAAAACAAAGCAAAGTAGTTCAAACAACAATCGTTTCCACTGGAGATTCATTAACCGACTACATAAATCATGCAAAATCCACAAAAAAGTCTCATTACCAAATAAAAACCGAATTAATGAGCGTCGGATGGGCAGAAGAAGAAATAAACAAGAGATTAAACTAAATCACTATTTCCATTCGGAAGAACTGACATAACTTCATCAACACTGCGTCCAAGTTTTTGAGCAATTTTCTTAGCAATATCAGATTTCTTAGTTTTTCCAGGAACCAAACAATAAACATCACCTTCAACAACAACAGTTCTAGGACCGCCAACAACCTTTCCATTAACAACACCTACACAAACCTCCAGTTCAGGATTCAAAATATTCTTTTTTCCACGAACCATGAAACTTCCTTTAGTCAAATATTCACCTGCTTCAGCTTTCTTACTAACTTGTTCAGGACGAACATAGAAAACTTCCTGAGTACTATAACCATTCTTCCAGGCACGAGAATACGAGGCAGTTGCAATTGCAACTTCTTCAATATCTTCTTCACTTGCTTTATCCTTTCCCTTTTTCAAAAGAAAAAACGGACTTCCAGCCATAGAAGTATGAAATACCCAATCTTCAATTTCCATATGTTTCTTAATAACCATTTCATTTGAAGTAGCATCACGTCCGCCAACAGCAAGCAAACCACTTGAAGTAAAGAACCATCTGAACTTTTCATACCATTCTTTCTTTACAACTTCTCGAGCAGTAGGCAATGAAGATTCAACGCTATCCATAACTTCACTTTTCTTAGCCAATAATTTATCTCGATCAGCAATATATTTATTCATAGTTCTTTCAGCACCAGAAATTTTAGAATTCATATTCTTAACTTGATTGTAAAGTTCATCAGTAAAGTTCTCAATCTTTTTGTCGAGATTCAATTCAACAGTATGATCTTCAATTTCCAACACAACTAATTTTTCTTCAGGATTAATACTTCTAAACATTTCAGCTTCAACAAGACCAGATTCTCTTTCTTTCTCTGCAGCCTCAACAATCTCTGGCCAAGAATGTCCTGCCTCTCGAGCTTTGTTCAATCTTTCAACAATCTTGGAAATATATTGATAATTTCTATAAACAACTTCAATAGTAGATTTCAACTCAGCCTGTTTTGCCTTTAACATCTCAACTGATTTTCTCTGACTTTCAACAATCTTCTCAACCTTAGCTAACCGTTTATCAAAAGCACTTGACTTTTGTTTACGAACTTCTGAAACTCGTCCCTCAGAAAATAACAAATCAACTGCTTCACTAAAACTTCCAACTTTCTTAACTTCAGAGTCTTCAAGACTTTTCAACACAAACGGAAAAGCATTAACCGCTTTACCATCATCCATAACAACAATTGCCGATTCAGAACCAAAACCAGTAATCAACTCCAAAACAGAATCAAAAACCTTAGTCAACTCTTTATCAGAAAATAGTCCAACCTGTTTACTCTTATCAACATCAGCCCGAGTACAAACCTCTTCAGAATACTTTCCACCAAGACCCAAACCACTTGCAAGATATTTAACAATAGAATGCTCTTTCCATTTCGAAAGACCTTTATCAAAATCAGATCGAGTCAAATTCAAGATATCAAAACCTTGTTTTGGATAATCATAAGTTTCACCTTTACGAATGTTTCGATCCTTTGTACTCTGGATAACTGCAGAGTTCAAAATAACATAATTAGTATCAGTCAAAATAAAATTACCTTTACCGAACAATTCACAAATCAAAAATCGAGTTCCGTTTTTCGTATTAAATCTAAATTCAACAATTCTTTCAGAACCTCGCTGAACTACATCTTTCAAAGTAGCTTGAAGTAAATGACGACGAAGAAACATTGCAAAAGCTGGAGGCACAGTTGGATTCTCAAAATTGAATTTCGATAAATACATCCCAACTCCAGAGTCAACTATCAAAGTACTTCGTCCACGCCCGGCACGATGCAATTCCAATCGAAGAATTCGAGTTTTAGGCAAATAAATCTTCGCAAGCTTAGAATTAAGATAGTTCTCCTTAAGTTCATTAACAACAATTCTCAATTCAAGTGAAGTCAGTATGCGCATGTAAAAACTAGGAAAATAAAGTATAAGAGTTTATTCTTCAGACTCAATTTCAAAAGGTTCACCTTCAGGCAAATCAAAGTAATCATAGAATTTTCGAGTAGTACTCAACTTCTTAGATACGCCATCCTTTTTAGCCTCAATAAAACCATTCTTAACTAATTCAACAATATGACTATATGCTTTATTGCTACGAACTCGAACAACATCTGCCTGACGAATAGGTTGTTTGTGAGCAATGTAAGCAAGAGTCTGTAGAATTGCCTTATCAATTTCAGGGCGGGCTGCCTCAGTCACTGCATCGACGTGTGCATCCTTAACAAACATTTTCCAAATACCTTCAGATTCATCAATCTTCAACCCTCCATTTCGTTCAATATAATCAATTCTCAAATGATGTAAGGCATCCTTAACCAAACCTTTCTTACGAATTCCAGTATGTCTAGAAATTTCATCAACAGTATAACCTTTAGAATTACAATGTAATAATGCTTCAACCTTAGCTTTAGTCTCCTCCATTCTTCAACACCTCCAACATTATTTTATCAAAAGATTTTTCCTGTATCAGATTAACTTTTCCATGATTTGCTAAATGTAAAACCGGTAAGAATGTTCCAATTCTTTCTTTGTGATCAACATCACCAACAAGTTCATCAAAATCAACATGAGAATTAGTTCGCTTGTGCAAATTCAAAACATCATTATGAATCCTACCAATTCGGTCCGTAATTCTTTCTGTTTTAACTTCAAATATTTCATCAGGGTCAATCGTAACATCTTCAAAATCTTCGATCATTGCTCTACGAGTTTCACGACGACGATCAACTTCAACAGCCTTCTTCAACGCACCCATTAATTCCATAACTGTAACCTTACGACTTCTAGGAGTAACCGTCTTGTGTTGGATTAAATATTTCTTTTTAGTATTGTGTCTGATGTGATTTGAAAGTTTCATAATTTTTGCTTCTTCAGGATCAACATATTCATCGTCACCAAATTCAAAATCTCCTTCCTCAAAACCATCTTCATCGTCAGAAGTAAGCATAATAAAATCATCCAAGCCGAGATGGCGAGTCTTAATCTTTAACATCAACGCTGCAGCCAAAATAACTTTTCCAGATATTCTAAAATTCAAACGCTTTAACTTTTCAATTGTGCCAACATATTCGTCAGCAAACTTCTGGAGGTCAATATCCCACGGATCAATCTTCTTACTCCGAATCAATTCATAAAGTATTGACTGCCATTTAATATCTTCTTCCGATAAAATAGCTCCGAACAATTCACCTTGACTCATCTCTTCACCTTCATACTGCTTATGTAACTTTCACCATGTTTCTTGTTCATCCAAATTCCGTGTAATATATCTGCAGTAGACATTACAGAATCTTTGTGACTAACAATGATAATCTGAGAACGAGCTGAATATTCCTTCAACAACTCTGCCATTCGTTCTACGTTAACACCGTCTAGCGGAGCATCAATTTCATCAAGAAGATAAAACGGAGTAGGATTATGTTCGGCAATTGCGAACAAGAAGGACAATGCAACCATTGCACGTTCACCACCACTCAGAGCAGTAAGTGCATTTGCGCCTGGCTTAACAACTTTAATCATAACACCTCCATCAAAAGGACTTTCGGGATTCTCCAAAATCAAGTTCCCAGTAACAATATCATTATTGATGCTAGCATAAATCTTTGAGAAATTACCAGCAATCGAATTGAATGCATCCATGAAAGAAACTTTCTTTTTAGTTTCAATAGTATTAATTATATTAACAATGCTCTGTCGCTCAGTATCCAGCTTACCAATCCGCCAGTTTAATTTATCCCATTCTTTCTTAACATCTTCATAAATCTCAAGAGCTTTCAAATTAACATTACCTAAACTTCGCAACTTACGATTCATATCTGCTTGTTTCTGTTTGGCTGCTTGAACATTCTTCAAATAGGGCAAAGTTTTGATTCCTTTGTATTCTTCAAGTTCCTCACGAACCGAGCCCAACTCAGATTCAATTTTTGCACGTGCGATAGACAAAGCATTCAGACCTTCATTGTCAGCAACACTTCTTAGTTCAACATCTTTAACTCGATCTTGTTCCTTTTTCAACAATTCAGCTAATTTACCTTTATCACTGAACAATTTTTTAAGCTGACCATAGAATTCCTTTTCTTCTTTTTCCTTAACAGAAAGCTGAGTTTTAAATTTACCAAGATCTGATTTAAGTTTCTGAATCTGATCAGAAAACTCTAACTTTTCTTTGAGCAATCCAGAAACTACTCGATCAATATTATCTCGCTCAGGAAGCAAAGCATTCTCAAGAGTTGCGTTAATTGTTGCAATCTTTGCGTCAACATTTCGTTTATTAGAATCAATTCTATCAAGCTCTTTCTTCTTGCTACCGAATTGTAATTCCTTCAAATTAGATTTCATACTATTTCTTTCAATAGTCAATTTCTGAATTTTATCTTTTAATTTTTCAGAGACTTTAGAAATTTCTTTCAAACGAGTCTCGCGAGTTTTCAAACCATTAAGTAAATCTTTTTGTCGAGTTTTCAATTCAGCAGAACTTTTAGGCGGAGCAGCTAAGTTACCCATTCCACTTTCAAGTTCAGTTTTCATTTTACGCAAACTAATAAGTTCGCGATCAATTCCATCTCTTTCCTTTTCGAGAGCTTTAACTTTAATCTTAACCTTATCAAGTTCAACAATTTTTTTATCAATTTCACCAGAGTCAGTCTTTCTTCCGAAACCAATTCCCGTCTCACGACGGAATCCACCTGAGATTGCACCACCAACAGAAAATACATCTCCTTCCAAACTGACCATGGAATAACTTCCAATTCCAACAGAACGAGCAGCACCAGTATCTTTGACAATAATAGTATTTCTCAAAATATTTGAGAATACTTTCTTAAATTCAGGTTTACAATCAACCAAATCTGCAGCCCTTCCAACAACTCCCGCACCTTGAGGAACATGACTCCGAGAAGAAGTCTTAATTTTAGTCATAGGTAAAAATGTAGCAACGCCCAATTTCTTCTCTCGCAAAAACTTCAAACATTTGATTGCAACTTTCTCATCTCTAACAACAATATTTTTCAGACGAGAACCTGCAGCAACTTTAAGTGCAGTTGAAAATTCTGGATCAACTTGACCCAACTCGGCGACAGTTCCATAAATTCCACCAAGCTTATCTTTACGTTTTAATATTGCACCAATTGCTTTATCACGCATTAACAATTCATAACTGGAATTCATTTCCATTTGAATTTTAGACAAAGAACTTTCATTATCCAACATTTCTTTTCGACGTTCTTTAATCTCTACAAAAATTTCAGCATCTCGATCAGTCAGAGAATTAATTTCCATCAAGACTTCACGATACTTATCTTTCTTACCTTTAGTTCCATCAAGTAGCTTCTCAATTCCGGCAGCCTCAGTAATTTTATCACCAAGCGAAGAAGCCTTAATCTTAAACACTTCAAGCTCACCACTCAATTTACTATCTTCACTCTTAAGTTCAAGTTGAGTGTTCTTAAAATTCTCAAGTTCAGTTTCTTTCTCATCTAAGTCTTTCTGAATATCTGAAACTGAAACACTAGATAATCCAAGAGATTTCTTAAGCTCATTTTCCTTACCATCGAGTTTACGCAGTTCCAAACGTTGCTCTTTCAAATCCTCTTCTGACATCTTAATCTTACCTTTAATATCTGCAAGACTCTTACTCAAATGACGTTTCCTTTCTTCAACTCTACGAATTTCATTCTCGGAACTAGTAACCAAATTCTTAGCATTCTCAAAATCAACTTTAAGATTCTCAATATCTTTTTGTAAAACAAGTTGGTCTTCACCACCCTTCTTTTCAATCTGTTTCTCAACGCTTGCAATCTTGGTTTGTAATGCATCAACCTTATCATTCATCTCAGAAAGTTTCTTCTTGTATTCAGACTGTTTCTTTTCAACAGCCTCAAGCTTACTGGAAATCTGCTGTTTTCGTGCCGTAGCAGAAGTGTGTTTCAAATTCAATTCAGTAGACTTTGCACTTTTCAACTCAGAATTATAAGAGTTATATTGTTCAGCAACCTTTCGGTCACCCTCAAGAGAATCAAGATAGGATTTCTTCTCATTCATAACAATCTGAACTTCACGAAGTTTTTCTTCAACTTTGTTCAAATTCTTCATAGCACCATCTTTCTTTCTTTCGTAGACTCCAATTCCCGCAATGTCCTCAATCAACTTTCGCTTGTCAACTGCGCGCATTGTGATGAAACTTGAAATATCTCCCTGTAAAATAATATTATGACCTTCTGGACGAATCTGGCTCATTTCCAAGAGTTCCAAAATCTGAGTTCGAGTTGCACGTTTTCCATTAATCAAATAACGACTTTTACCTTCTTTAGAAATCTCTCGAGAAACTTCAATTTTCTTGTCAGGCAAACCAAATATTCCTGAAGAATTATCCAAAGTTATTGCAACAGAAGCTCCATTAGCTCGCATGTTTTTATTCTTATGAACTAAATCACCATAATTGTCGGCACGAATACTTTTTGTTGACAATCTTCCAAGAACAAAACAAAGAGCATCCATAACATTAGATTTACCACTACCATTTGCTCCAGCAATACAATTGAAACCAGAGCCGAACTGAATGTTCGCATGTTTGTTAAAACTCTTGAAACCTTTTAACTTCAAGTTAGTGATAAATGTCTTTCGCATAGCTGTTTAATTACTCAGAGCTATAAAAAAACTTCTACGGACCAGTCCTTTCAACATCTCGAGGGAATAAAACACCTTCTCGAACGTTTGGCAAATCTAAAATAAACGTAAGCAACCGATCAATTCCCATTCCAAATCCTCCGTGAGGTGGAGCACCATATTTGAAAGGAGTTGTGTAGAATTCTAAGTCTTTTGGCTTCAATTTCTTGTTCCGAATTTGATTAATTAAAATATCATATCTATGTTCTCTTTGACCACCTGAACTAATTTCATTATTTTTGTAAATTAGATCAACATAGCGACCAATTCCATCATCATGCATTGCATAGAACTTAGTAAGATTCTCAGGTAAATTAATCAAGAAGAATGCATCTGTCTTGTACTTTCGTTTAACGATAGCACCAAGTTTACGTTCAGCCTCAGTTCCAATATCAGTTCCTTGTTTTAATCCCAACAACTTACAAGCATCAGAATGATTAATTTTAGGGAAAGGCAACTTTGGAACATTAAGATTAACTTTCAATAACTCTAACTCTGATTTAGCTTCTTTCTTTACAGCCCTCAAAACAGAAACTATTAATCTTTCTTGAACGCTCATAATATCTTTGATTCCATCTAAGAAGGACATTTCAACATCTAATTGCCAAAATTCAGTCAAATGTCGATGAGTATGACTTTTTTCAGCTCTGTAGCTTGTACCAATCTCATAAGCTTTCTCAAAACCCGAAATCATAATTAATTGCTTATACAATTGCTGACTTTGATTTAGAGCAACCTTCTTTTTGAAATAAGGCAGTTCAAACAACTCTGCCCCTCCTTCCGCTCCCGCTTCAGAAATCTTAGAAGTCTGCATCTCTAAAAACTCATTATCTCTAAAGAATTTGTGAATGGCATTCAACATAACTGAACGCACTTTGAATATAGCAAAAACCCTAGGATTACGTAAGTCAAGATATCTGTAATCCAATCTCTTACTCATATCAGTTTCAACCTTTCCACCCAAGAATTCAATCGGTAAAGGAACTGCCGCACGATTTAAAACATCAAGCTCAACAAGCTCCAACTCTTTTCCACCACTCTTAGCTTTTGAAGTCTTAACTTTACCCTTAACTGCAACGACACTTTCTCGAGTTAAATCTTTCAAACTCTTTAGTCCCAAGAACTTCTCGTTAGCAACAATCTGAGCGTAACCTTCTCTATCACGTAAATTAATAAATGCCAATTTACCTAAGTGCTTAGATTTCTCAACCCAACCTGCAAGAACAATTGTTGAACCAACACGTGCTTTCTGGAGTGCAGAAGTAGATTTCCGTTGAGAAAGATTAACCATATTCAGATTACGCCAGACACTTATTTAAGATTATTGAAAATCATCGCCGCAACTTCTTAGAATGAATTACTAAATGTCTGCGAGTTTTACCTTTCAGACCAAAAACTATATTTACAATCTTAACACTTGAATCATTTGCAACAGAATTAATTCGTTTTACAATATCTCTAAAACCAATCTTATTTCCAAAATCAAAGTCATTGTACAAAACATTATCATGTGTTTCATGAACTGAAGAATGAGTTATACTAACTTGAGTCTTACCAGCTCTATGACTAAGTAAACTAATTCCAGTAATACGAATCCTCGTTTGATTAGCAATTTTATTCAATTCCGAAATCAAGTCCGAAACTGAGCCGGGAGAATCATTCAACATAAAAGTAGTGGGATGTCCATGATTCATACAGAAACAAACAAACCAAAGTATAAAATCCTTACTAGAAATCACTTAAATTCATCTGACCTTGCGCGTCATTTAATCTCTTATATGTGGACCAGCATTTTCGCAGATATTTATGAATTGGACCTCTAAAATTTTCTTCTAAATAAGCCCTACAACGAGGATCATGAGGATAACCACTACCAATTTCTGCACCAATCTCTTCAACAATCCTAGCAACTTCTCGATCACGAGAAACCTTAGCCAAAATTGAAGCAGCACCCGCTACAACATATTTATGATCTGCTCCATGTTCAGCAATCATTTCAGGTTGAACATTCAAAAACTCATTAATCATAATTCCAAACTTTGCACCACCGTTTGCAGGTTCAGGACTATCAACATACACTTTAGATGGCTTTAGTTTATTGATTATTTTAGCAGCAACACGAGCCTCCATTTGATTCAGATTAATTCCTCTTTCTTGATACTCATCAATTTCTGAAGCAGAGATTTCAATAATATCATAAGAATCAACAAGCTTGATAATCTCATCAAAGAGTTCTTCACGTCTAGCCGGCGGAATCAATTTAGAATCC
>JAAZWY010000008.1 GCA_014240455.1 Nanobdellota archaeon
TCATTAAGTCTTCAAGTAGAACCACTTTTCCTTGACGTGTGCTCATCTTTCCACTTTTTAGAAGAACAAAAGAATAGTGAACAACGTCAGGCATACTAAGACCCAACAAGTCCATTCCTGCTTTTGTTTGTAAGTAGTATAGCTTTTGATCTTCTCCAAGAACCATAATGTTATCTTTGGCTCTACTTAATTTGTATTCAGTATAAGCTAAATCTCTTAATCCGTAGAGGGAAGTTTTATCACTTCGCGTCAGAACAAATACAGGATTTTTCATAGGTAGCTTGTAGTCGTGTAAGTCTAAATACAATCTTCCATCTTCATCTGTTAGAAGTTTTTTACTTTTCTCCAATCTTTTTAGAATTTTATTTACCGATTTATTAAATAAGTATTTACTTTCGTAATCGAAGTAATCATATTTGATTCCCAGTTGTCCAAGAATTTTCGATTGACCTTTGATGCAAATTTCAACAATGTCTTTGAATCGTTTTCGAACCTTTTTATCTCCACTTTCGAGTTTGTGAAGCAAATCGAAAACTTCCTTTTCCTTTGAAGGATACTTTTGTATTTTCTTATTTATTTTTACATACAAATTAAGTAACTCCGAGAACTTTGGCTTTCTATTTCCAGCTGCGAGAACTAACATTGCAATTTGTTTTCCAATGTCGTTAACATAATAGTGAACTTCTGGTTTGAAGTTTAAGAATTTGTAAATCTGTACCAGTGAATTACCAATTAATGCATTTCTTGCACGACCAATGTGAGGTGATGCGTTTGGATTTATGCTAGTGTGTTCAATTAATACCCCTTTACCTTTACCAATATTTGTCGAACCATAATTTCTACCTTCACTCTTAACGCGTTTTGCAACTTCTTTTGCTAGAGCTTCTGAACTAAAGTAAAAATTTAGATAAGGACCATGTACTTCAATTTTTGAGAAGGTTTTTGCAACTTTAATCTTCTGCCTCAATTGAGTGGCGATACTTCCTGGTGACATTTTGAAAAATTTACCAAGCGAGAAACAAGGAAATGCTAAATCTCCAAGTTTTGAATCTGGTGGAGTTTCAAGCATAGAGTCAATATCTTTATTGCTTAAATCAACAACTTCAGAAATTGCCTTTATTGCGGCTTTGCGAAACTTGTCCATGGAAATAATTTGAACTGAAAGTATAAAACTATATTGAATAAATGCACGAGGCAGGATTCGAACCTGCGAAGACACTAAGTCACAGGGTCCTTAACCCTGCCCATTTGACCGCTCTGGAACTCGTGCGTAAAAAAATATTGAGAGTACTCCTTTTAAGTTTATCTCTGTAATACATTTATGAAACAGTTATTTACTTCCGAATCGGTGACGGAAGGTCATCCAGATAAAATTTGCGACCAAATTTCAGATTCAATTTTAGATGAATTGTTAAGTCAGGATTCTGAATCACGTGTTGCTGTTGAAACTGTTGCAACGAAAGGTTTGATTTTTGTAACTGGCGAAGTAACAACCAAAGGTTATGTGGATATTCAAAAAGTTGCTCGCAGAACTTTGAAAGAAATTGGTTATACTAATCCTGAGTTTGGATTAGATTGGGAAGATTGCGGAGTTATTGTTGCACTCAATGAACAAAGTCCAGATATTTCACAAGGAGTTTCTGAGGAAGAAGGTTTACATTCTGAACAGGGTGCCGGAGATCAAGGTATGATGTTCGGTTATGCGTGTAATGAAACTGAAGAGCTAATGCCTTTACCAATTACGTTAGCACACAAGTTGACTCATAAATTGGCAGAAGTCCGAAAGAATAAAGTATTTCATTGGGCTCGACCAGACGGTAAAGCGCAAGTAACAATTGAGTACGAGGATGGAAAACCAGTTAGAGTCGATACAATTGTTATAGCAATACATCATGATGATGGAATCTCACATGAAGAAATAAAATCACAAGTAATTGAGCAAGTAGTTAAGCCAGTTTGCGGTGATTGGTTAGATGCTGAAACTAAATATCATATTAATGCTACTGGAAAATTTATTATTGGTGGACCTGAAGCAGATGCAGGATTGACTGGACGAAAAATCATTGTTGATACTTATGGCGGAATGGGTCGACACGGAGGCGGAGCCTTTTCAGGTAAAGATCCATCTAAAGTTGATAGGAGTGCAGCTTATGCTGCGAGGTTTATTGCTAAGAATTTAGTAGCAAATGGTTTAGCTGAACGTTGCGAAGTCCAATTAGCATATTCAATTGGTGTTGCTGAACCTGTATCTATTTCAGTTAATACTTTTGGAACTGGAACAAAGTCTGAAGCGGAGTTAGTTGAAATTATTCGGAATAATTTTCCTTTGAAACCTGCTAAAATAATTGAATATTTTGATTTGAAGAAACCAATATATCAAGATACCGCAGCTTACGGACATTTTGGTCGGTCTAAATTCCCTTGGGAAAAAATTATTGAATTAAAATAATTTAAAATTATTCTCTTCTCATTCGTCTTAGTCGCTTCTTTTTCTTAAGCTTCTTTCTGTACCATTTCCATCTACCTCGGTATCCGGATTTGTTCTTCTTTTTCCATTTACGGGACGAACGTTTCATTCTGAGTTTAGGTTAATTGGTTGTTTTATAAAACTTTCGAGGTGGCTAGATAAGTTAGTGGACATTGGACAAGTTGTTGTGCCGATTATAAAGCTGGAAATTATTCTATTTGTATGGAAATCAAAACATATTTGAGACAGATATTTGGCCGAGGTGGCTATGCTGAAGATTACTTGCCTGTGATTTATAGAAATCAAAGAATCATGGCGGCTAAGAACCTATACTCATCTATTTAACACCTGCGCCCGTGCCCTCGCGTTGCGGGGGTGCGAATTCAAAAATCAGTAATCTTTTTCTCTGGACCCAAGTATTCAATAATTGAGGAACGTCCTTGGAAACCCTCTCCTGTTGGTTTTAGTTTGATTAATCCCTTCCGTTTCAGAGAATCGAGAGTTCTTTTGAAAGTTTTTTCTGATTTTTCTCCACCTGCTTTAGAATATTTTTTGAAAAGTTCTCCAGTTGTTTTTCCAGAACTCCTTTCACATATATCTAGAACTAATTTTTCCTCATCTTTGAAAGTTTTATTTACTGCTGCGGGTTTTAAAGTGCTAACTCTTTTAGTTGCTTCCTTAACGTGTTCGAGAGTTACCTTTTTTGAAGAGTCTTGTTCTGCAAGTTCTCCAGTAATTTTAAGTAGCGTTATACCCACTCGAATATCTTTGTATCCTGAAGCAACCTTTGATAACTCTGCAAATGCTTCAGAACTCCAAGTATCCTGATAAAAAGCATATTTCAGTCGCTCCTTTAGAATGTCAAAAGTTTCAGAAGCAGTATATTCTTTGAATTCTAACGTTTCAGGAGTTAATCTACTGATGATTCTATAATCAAGTTGAGCATTTATGTTTGGCTCATTTGTAAGAAGAATAATTGTACGTTTTTTTATGTTTTCTAAAATATGATATAAGAAATCTGTGTCGTCAGCTTTATCAATTTCATCAAGAACTATAACAACACCATCATATTGTTCTAAACGACTAATAACTTTATTTATCAATTCGTTTGTTTTCAGATTCTGAATAAATCTTAATCCTAACTGTGTTGCAATTTCTGATAGAACTTTGTAAGTAGTATTTGCTTTCCAACAATTTATGTTGAGTTTTGCTATGTTATCTGCCTCTTCATGTTCCTCTAAATCCATCACTACTCGCTTAACTGAAACAGTTTTACCAATTCCCGACGGTCCGCTTACGATTAGAGATATTCCTGTCCTTCCGTGAAAGAGCGGTTTAATTGCTGTTGCTACAAATTGCTGTTCGTTTTCTCGATGAGGTAGAAGTTTTGGAATAAAATCAGGATCTAGGGCATCAGGATTAGAGAAGATGGTTTGTTCTGAACCTAGAAAGTCAAAACTACTCATAGTTTTTTGTGTTGTGAAGGGTTTTAAGAATTTCTGGGCTGTGGGCAACGTTTTTAATTCCGCGATTTTAAGGAGAATCATGAATAAGTTTGATAAATATCTTGAGTTTGTCAGAGAAATCAAACCAAGTGATAAAGTTGTATTATGTTTTGACCAAGATGGAGATGGTATTCCTGCAACAGTCTTAATGTTGAAAGCATTCCAACGATTAAAAATCAATAATGTTCACTGGGTTCCGTTTATTCGTAATGATAGAATGCATGTTGCTGAAGAAATATTAGCTTGGAATCCAACTCATGTAATATTTTTAGATGTGGCAGCAGAAATTTATGATGCATTAATGGGAAAGCTAGTGAGCAAGAAAGTTATGGTCATTGATCATCATGAAACACATAAGTCCTTTGAAGGAGTTACTGTTTTGAAACCACAAAATATTGGCTTTGAAGAATCAAATCAATATTGTACTGCTAAATTAGTTTATGATTATATGTCAAATTTAGTTGACTTAGAAGATGTCAGTTGGATTACTGCTGTTGGAATTATTTCAGACATGGGCCAAAGAACTTGGACTGAGTTTTTGAGAGCAGTTTTTGAAAAACACAATTTTGATATGAAAGAAGATTGGTATGAAACCGTTCCTGGAAAAATTGCACAGATTATGAATTCTGCAACAAGTGTAAACCCGATGCGTAGTGATGAAGCAATTGCGCTTCTACTAAATTCTTTACCTAAAGAAATTCTGAGGTCACCGCTTGCTGATTTGAATTCAGATATCAATGCAGAGATTTCTAAATGGATGAAAGAACCTATTGAAAGTTTTCATGAAGGTTTGTTGAATATACAAGTTATTGATAATCCTAGTTATTCAGTTGGCGGTGTTGTTTCAAATAAACGTTCAACTGCTGAACGAGAAAAAGCATTCATAGTAATTACTGTTTTTGGAGATAAACTAAAAGTTTCAGCACGTAGTCAAGAGTTCAAAGTTCCAATGAATGATTTGTTAAAGAAGTCTGTTGAAGAATTTGATAATGCTAATGCTGGAGGACACGATCCTGCTTCAGGTGCGTCACTTCCAAGAGAAAACTTGGATGAATTCAAGAAAAATCTTGTTAAATTTTTTGGAGAACTGTTACAACTCAACTCTACAAGTTAGTCGTGATATTTTTGTTATAGAAATTAGTAATATTCCTAATGCTACGACTTTTAATTCATAACCGTAAAACGGAAATGTGGATAAGATTCCCGCAAGTCCAAAATATCCTGCCAATGTTATATTACACGCGGCACACCCAAAAACAAGAACTCCCAATGATCCACCAACTAACCCTTTCTTTTCACTAAGTTGTTTTGCCGTATCATATCTAAATATGAATAGTCCTACAAAGATTGCAAACATTGCTGCAAGTACGACATCAGTTGCAAGTTGCAAGTACGCAAAGTTTCCCAAATTTCCCAGTTGCTGTTCAAGGTTGTTGAAATAATTAATTATTCCAATAAATACTGCAAAAGTTATTGTAGATATTGCTAAGTATTTTCTTTGCCTTAGAATGCTCGTAATGTTTTCTATATGGTTACGCATTTGCTGCTTCAATCTCTGCCAATATTGTCGGTTCAAAATTTGTGAACGGCTGTGCTCCAGAAATCATAATTCCATTTGCGAATGATGCCGGAGTTCCAGATACTCCAATTTGTCTTCCCAGTTCATAGTCTGAATCAATCTTATCTTGATATTTACTTGTGTCAAAACAATCATTGAATTCAACTGTGTTTAAACCAAGTTGGTTTGCCCAAGACTTATAGCTTGACGCACCTAAAGAGTCCTGATTTTCAAATATTAAGTCATGCATTTCTATCCATTTTCCTTGATCTGCTGCACACTCAATTGCGTTTGCTCCAGGAATTGCTTCTGGGTGGAAATTTAATGGGAAGTGTTTGTAAACGAAGTAGACTTTTCCTTCCTCTACTAATTTTTTAACACCAACTAATCCGTCTTGATAGAATCTTTCACAGAACGGACATTCAATATCTGAGAATTCTACGAAAGTAACTGGTGCGTCAGGATTTCCAAGAGTTAATTCTCGATCACCCAGTGGAATTTCAGCACGAGAAACTTCATAAGTTCCATCAGATTTTAGAGATTTATCAGTTTCAAACAAATTACCAATAATCATTATGTTTCCATCGTGAGTCAAATAAACATCTTGATTTTGAGTTTGACCATTGACATTTATGTCAAGATTTACAATATATATTCCGCTAATTTCTGAAACGGAATTTGCCCTCGCTATTCCTCCCTGATCTCCCACAAGTGATGAAACATGGTTTTCGGCTATTTGCATAATATCTCCGGATGTTGTAGTTAGCATCAATGCTGCAAGAGTGTAAGCCAATAAAATCACAATCAAAGTTAGTCTACGTTTTTTGGGTTTGTTAGAAACATGAGAAATCTTAGGAGTTTGCTCTTCCATCTCTTGATTATGGAGAATAACTATAAAAGAGTTGTGAAGTTCCGGGCGATAAGTAATAGTGCAGCAGAATAAACTACTAATGAAATTATTTTTTCGTGGTTTGAACCACTTCGAATAGGCCCACGAATTGTGTAAGGGCTAAATGGTGCAAAAGGTTTTACTCCGTGAGGAGTTAGTGCGTCAGTTGATAAGTGTATTAAGTATCCAATAAAGAACCAACCTGCGATTGCAAGATCATACTTGTTCAAATTTAATAGAAACCCAATTCCAATTGTAATAAGAATACCTGTGAAAATAGAATGTACTAAACCGCGGTGTCTCGTAAACATATTTGTTATTGAATGCACCATCGGAACCTTTCTTGAAACGTGAGAATGAGGTGAATCAATATCGGGAAGGATTAGACCTATCAGAAAGAATACTGTTGCAACCATTCCCGGACGATTCAGTGTTCCGAGAAAGGGAATTGCAATAGAATTCATAAATAGTAATACATAAGCAAGCAATCCAAAGCTTAAGTGGGACTTGAACATCATGTATATTTGAGAAGCTTTTTAATTTTAAGTGTTGTTATGAATCCATGTTTAATCAACTCAAGACCGCAATGTTGTTAGGATTGTTGGGTGGAGTACTACTTCTAATTGGTGGACTTCTTGGAGGACAGCAAGGTTTGATTATTGCTCTTGTTTTTTCAATAGTTATGAATTTTGGAGCTTATTGGTATTCTGATAAAGTTGTTCTAAGAATTTATCGAGCAAGAGAACTTGATGTTACTGAACATGCACATGTTCATAGACTTCTTAATCAATTAGCTAAGAAAGCAAAATTGCCAAAACCTAAATTATATTTAATTCCCTCACAGAATCCAAATGCCTTTGCTACTGGAAGAAATCCTTCTAATGCAGCAATTGGAGTAACTGTCGGTATTTTGAATCTCTTAACTGACAAAGAGCTAAAGGGAGTTTTGGCTCATGAATTAAGTCATATTAAGAATCGAGATATTTTGGTAGGGAGCGTTGCGGCAACAATCGCTACAACGATTTCGTTCTTAGCAAGTATGGCACAATGGACTGCAATATTTGGAGGATATCGAAATCGAAATGGTGGAAATATTATTGGATTACTTGCATTAGCAATTGTCACTCCAATAATTGCAGGAATAATTCAAATGGCAATTTCACGTTCAAGAGAATATATGGCTGATGAATCTGGAGCAAAGATTGCAGGAGATTGGAAAGGTCTTGCGTCTGCACTAGTTAAGCTTGAAAAAAGTTCTAAGCAATTCCCAATGAGACTTGGCGGAGATGCAAGTGCGCATATGTTTATTGTACATCCTTTCAAAGGTCGAAGCATGATGCATTTATTATCCACGCATCCATCTACTAAAGATAGGATTGAACGCCTGGAAAAAGTCCAATTATAGGTTTCGAAGCACTTTTAAACCGCTTAAGCGGGTTTTACACATGAGTTTGAAGAGCAGGTTCTGTCCTAAGTGCGGTAAAGAAACCGAAAAACTACTTGATAGTTTATGTAGCTCATGCTATTCTGGAAAACCAAATGTTAAAGTTCCAAATCAAAAAAATGTTTTACAATGTGTTAAATGTGACATGATTTATAACAAAGGTTTTTGGACTCGACCAAAGAAAGATATTGAATCTTATTTAATTAAACGAATTCGAGAATCAATTAGACTTCCAGACGGAGAAACACTAATTGATGTTAAATTATTAGAATTGGGTAAAGATGCAGAATTACTAATTCGATCTGAAGTTGGTGATGAAAAACTTGAACGAATCATTAATGGTAAATTTGAAATTAAGAAATATTGTTGCCCGGCTTGTTCTCGAGAACAAGGAATTGATTATACTGCTAAACTTCAATTAAGAGCAACTAAAGATCACGCTAAATTTGTAGAAGAAGCACTATCATATATTCGAGAAGCAGCACCAAAGGTTTCAAAAGTTGAACCAATGCTTAAAGGTGTTGATGTTTATTTAGTAAATCAAAGATTAGCTAAGCAAGCTGCACGAAGAATCAAAAAGCATCTTGAAGTTACTATGCGAGAAAGTTATCGTAATTATTCATGGGATCATGAAAATGATAGGCCGAAAAGACGTATAACAATTCTTTTAAAGCAGAAATTGAGAAAATAAAGATGGTTGAAGCAAAGAAAAAACACAAAAAGCGTTCAAGACACGCATATGACAAAACTGAAGAAGTCACCAGAGTTCGACTTCCAAAAGATGAACAAGTTTTTGGTGTTGTAGATGTTAGACTTGGAATGGGTAAATCAAGAATTCGTTGTGCTGATGGAAAAGAACGAATTTGTAGAGTTCCGGGTGCATTGAAGAGACGTCTTTGGGTTAGACCAGGAAATATTGTAATCGTGAAACCTTGGGAATACGAAGGGGATCGGAAGGGAGATATTATTTATAATTATAAACCAATTCAAGTTAAGTGGTTACGAAAGAACGGTCATTTGAAAGACTTACTTGAACAGGAAGAATTCTAATATGCATAGCGAAGTTGTCAATATACCAAGAGATCGAATCGCAGCATTAATTGGTTCTAAAGGTCGTAATAAGAAACAAGTTGAGACTCGAGGAAAATGTAAATTAAATATTTCATCTTCGGGAACCGTTACAATCAAAGCCACTGATGCCGAAAATTTACTTTCAGTTAAGCAAGTAGTTGAAGCAATTGGTCGCGGATTTAATCCAGATGCAGCAGTTTTGTTATTCAGAGATGAATATGCACTTGAAATTCTAGATATGAATGCATATACTAGGTCAAAAGCACGTTTGGCAACGCTTCGATCAAGAGTTATCGGTCGTAAAGGCGCAGCACGACGAAAATTAGAGCAAATAACAGGCACTGCGATTTGTATTTACGGTAAAACGATTGGAATTATTGGTAAATCAGAGGATGCTTATTTGGCTCAGCGAGCCATGGAGATGATTTTGGAAGGAAGCAACCATGTAAGTGTGTTTAGATGGATTGGAGATCAACTTCAATAACCAATCTCTAAAATTGTTTAATTATTTAACACATATGACCAATTTTTAGTGATTTATCTATGAAAAAGGGAAATCTTTTTAAGGGTGTGGGCTGTTTGCTTGAGGTATGGCTGATGAGAACCATAAACAAGTGTCTGTTGCTGAATTTTTTGAGAAGAATAGACACCTTTTAGGATTTAATAATCCCTCAAAGGCACTTTTGACCTCAGTTAAGGAAGCCGTAGACAATTCTTTGGATGCTTGTGAGGATGCAAATATTCTTCCAGAGATTGAAGTTAAGATTCAAGAACTGAAAAAAGGTAAATATCGAATGATTGTTGAAGATAATGGTCCTGGATTGAATAGAAAAGTTCTTGAGAAAGCCTTCGGTTCATTATTATTCGGTTCCAAATTCCGTTCAATTGGTGGAAAACAGGGAAGAGGACAACAAGGAATTGGTATTTCTGCCGTAATTTTATATGGACAATTAACTACTGGAAAACCAGCAAAGATTACTTCACGAACCTCAAATGAAAAAGAAGCTCGAGAATATGTAATGCATATTGATGTTAAAACAAATGAGCCAGATGTACTTGCGTCCGATGTAAAGAACTGGAAAAAAGAACACGGGACTCGAGTTGAAGTTGAAATGGAAGGTAAATATGTCAGCACAAAACAAAGCCCTTATGAATTTATTAAACAAACTGCAGTTGTAAACCCTCATGCTAAAATTACTTATACTGATCCTGAAGGGAAGAAACATAAATTCCCTCGAGTTGTTGATAAACTTCCTCGAAAGGCAAAAGAACTTAAGCCACACCCAAGCGGAGTAGAATATGGATTGTTCAAAAGAATGGCTAAAGATACTTCAGCAAGAAGCACTAAGAGTTTCTTGACAAATGATTTTGATAAAGTAGGTGGTGGAACTGCTAACACTATTTTGGAAACTGCAAAAGTCGAAGGACAAATTATGCCTAAACTTTTGAGTGATGATCAATTACACGAAATGCACGAAGCAATTAAAACAACTAAAATTATGAATCCAAGCACTGATTGTTTAAGTCCGATTGGTGCAGAGGCTCTCGCAAAGAGTCTTGAAAGCGAATATGATTTAGAATTTTCAAAAGCAATTTCACGAAACCCAACAGTTTATCGAGGTTTCCCATTCCAAGTTGAAGTAGCAATTGGATACGGCGGTGAGCTTGATCAAGAAGGTTCTGCTAAACTAAATCGTTTTTCAAATAAAGTTCCATTACTCTATGAAGAAGGTTCTTGTGCTCTAACAAAAGGAGTCAAGAGTATAACTTGGAAGAGTTATGGTTTACATAATTCAAGCGGTTCTATGCCTACAGGTCCAGCAGTAATTGTAATTCATATTGCATCTACCTGGGTACCGTTTACCTCAGAAAGCAAGGCAGCAGTTTCTAATTATCCTGCAATTTCAAAAGAAATTAAACTTGCAATTCAGGAAGCAGGAAGATCACTACAAAGTTATGTTCGAAAGAAAAGAAAGGCAGGTCTCGAAGAAGAAAAGAGACAGAAATTCAAAGGTTATGCAACTGAAGTTGCTGGTGCTGTTGCAAAATTAATTGCAAAAGACTCTTATAAAATTAAGAAAGCAGAGTTAGAAAAGAGTACGACAAAGATTGAAAAATCATTATTAGCGACTGCCGAAACAATGTATTCAAGTGGAAAAGAATTAGATGAAACGGAGGAAGAAGATGAGTAAGAATAAAATTAGAGCAGAAATTGTTGAGAAACTACGAAAGTTGGGAGAACAACTTGAAAAAGAAATCCAAAAAAATAAAGATCCAGAAATTTCAATGCCAATTAGAACATTGAGTAATGCATATTTTGATGATAACTCCAAATTAATCCGACTTGGAGATAAAGTACAAACTAGAAATTTCTTCAATGTCGGTCAAGCAAGAAAATTCATGCAGACAGCATTAATTGCTGCACAAATTAAAGAATTACTTGAACAAGATAAACCAAGTATTTCAACAAGACAACTTTATTACATTTTGAAACGAACTATCGATGGTTTGAAGGAAAATACATTTGAGGAACAATCTGAAAGTGATCCGATTATTGAAGATCTTGAAGTTTCTATTGATGCTTTGAGAGAAGATTTAGGTCTTGAACCAACTCCAGATGGAGTATTTTCTGGACCAATTAAGTATACGGATCTAAAGACTGGTGATGAGATTGATTGTTCTAAAATGGGAACTGCAGGCGCAGCAATTCCAGCAAATACTGAACCGGGTGTTGTCAAATTTGGAAAATGCACAGCTAAATATGTTTTAGTTGTAGAAAAATTTGCAGTATGGTCTATTCTAAATCAATTAAAATATTGGAAGACAAATAATTGTATTATTATTACAGGTAAAGGACAGGCAGGTCGTTCAACTCGAAGACTTGTTGCAAGACTGAATAAGGAATTAAAACTTCCAGTTTACGTATTTGCAGACTTTGATCCATATGGATACTATATTTATTCAGTTTACAAACAAGGATCTATCAATTTGGCGTTCTTCTCAGAGAAGGCAGGATGTCCTGAAGCAAAGTACATTGGATTGAAACATGATGATGTTAAACAGTTCAAAATTCCTAAATCAAATTTTATCAGATTGACTGACCAAGACTTGAAGCGTTTGAAGGAAATCAAAAACTACGAATGGTTTAAGAAGAAAGAATGGCAGGAAGAAATCAAGAAGGCGACCGACTTTGGATATAAGATTGAATCTGATGCGTTGGTTTCTAAAACAATCGAATTTATGGCGGATACCTATTTGCCAAAAGTAATCAAAGACAAAGATTGGCTAGATTAAATTTAAATACTAGGATTGATTTTTATAATTTATGAACCCGACGAATTGGTTTTATTTTACTGCAGTAGTATGGATTGTAGCAGCAGCAAAATTACAGCTAACTGTTGTTGAAACACTTGTAGCATTTTTTGCAACATGGACATTCATCAAATTGATATTACTTACTCAAGATAAGAAATCATATATGAAATGGGCAAAAACTTTGTTCAACGGAAATAGATTAGGTGGTTTCTCAAAATTTTACAAGTATTTGACCCTTCTGATTTTCGGGGGTATAGCATATAGTTTAATACCTAGCATCGGTATTGTCAAGTTCTTCGCAGGAGTTATTGCAGGAGTTATGTTATATGCTCACACTCTGATGCATTATCCAAAA
>JAAZWY010000009.1 GCA_014240455.1 Nanobdellota archaeon
AGAATATAGATTAATGACCAGGTTATGAAGGTTGCAGTTCCTCCGACCAAAAGGAATCTTATGAGTCGCCGGTAGCTTTTCATGTATAAGATTGTTATATAAAACTTATAAATGGATTGTGTGTAGTTTTTTGATGTCCAAGAGATCAAAAGTTTTTGCAGTTGTACCGGCATACAATGAAGAAAAACGGATTTCTAAAGCAATAAAGGATTTGAAGAAATATAATTATAATCTTGTTGTTGTGGATGACTCTTCAGTCGATAATACTGTTAAGGTTGTTAAGAAATTTAGAAATATTATCCTTGTTGAACAAAAAGTTAATCGTGGTCAGGGTGCTGCACTTAGAGTTGGCATAAAGCGTGCATTAAAAGAAGGAGCAGATATTATTGTAACTTTTGATGGCGACGGTCAACATCAAGCTAAAGAAATAAGTGAATTAATTGCACCCATTGAAGCTGGAGTTTCAGATATTTCATTGGGTTCTCGGTTTCTTGGTAAGAAAACGGACATGCCTTTGTCTCGTAAAATTTTGCTCGGTGGTTCAGTGTGGGTTGAACGAATATTCTTTGGGATAAAATTGAGTGATGCGCATAATGGATTTAGAGCAATGTCACGAAGTGCTGCTAAAAAGATTAGAATTAATGAAGATAGAATGGCACATGCATCTGAAATAATAAAGGAGATTTCTCGGAACGGGCTTAGATATAATGAAGTTCCAGTTAAGATCATTTACAACAAAGACACTATTGAAAATGGTACTGGCTCATATAGCACAGCTGTGGGCGTTTTGTTTAAGATTGTTGGATGGAAATTGTTTGGTTGAATTTGTTCAATGATAAGTAATAAAAGATTTGAGTGTTGGAGCTTGTTAAATGGTTGATTATCTTCGTAGAGTTTTGAAAGGTGGTTCTTACTACTTTATTGGATTGATTATTGCGGGGGTTGTTGCATATACTTCGAGAGTTGTATTAGTTAGAAATTTGGCTCCTGAAGATTATGGTTTGTTTGCAGCAATGTTTACTTCAATTGCGTTCTTTTTATTTTTCAGAAACTTTGGTTTGAATATTTCAGTAGGGAAGTTTATTCCTCAATTTAAGGTTAAGAAAAAATATTCTGAGATTAAGACTTCAGTTATATCTGTGCTCGCGTTTCAATTGATAATTTCAAGTTTGTTTGTTGTTTTATTTTGGTTATCTGCAGACTTTCTAGCTTTAAATTATTTTAAAGATCCTCGTGCAAGTTTTCTGATTCGCGTATTCTCATTCTACTTTATTACAAGTATCTTTTTCAAGAACCTTTCTTCATTCTTCAAAGGGTTTCAAAAAAACCGATTACAATCTATTATTGAGCCAGTAAAAAATATTAGCATACTCACAATGATCGTTGTGTTTATGTATTTGGGTTATGGTGTTCTCGCACCAGTTCTTGCTTATGTGTTTGCAGGTTTGATTCTGTTGTTGCTATTCATTTATCCAGTTCTAAAAACATTTAATTTCTGGAAATATCCTTTCAAAGATCTTACTGTGTTTAAGCGAATGTTTATATTTGGACTTCCGGTTATGATGACAGGTGTTGGAACTAAATTTGTTAGTTACTTTGATACTTTAATGTTGACTTATTTTTCTGGTTTGGTTGAAGTTGGGGCATATAATATTGTTCTTCCAACAGCATTGCTTTTCATGTTACCTGCTTCTGCAATTGGTGCGGTATTCATGCCTTTAATTTCTGAATTATCTGCTCGCAAAGATTTTGATCGTGTAAAAACGGGTATGGGTTTGTTGTACAAATATTTGTATATGTTTAGTGCACCAATAATTTTTAGTTTGTTTATTTTTGCCGATATTCTTATTGAAAAATTATTTGGATCTGGATATTTGGTTGGAACAATGGCATTTAGAATATTATTGATTGGTGTTTTATTTAATATGTTGTCCGAATTAAATAATCAGTATCTGATTGGTACTGGTTTTCCAAAGCAAGTGTTTTGGGTTATGTTTTTTGGTTCAATTCTAAATGTTGTTCTGAATATATTTTTGATTCCTAAGTATGGAATTTCTGGTGCCGCAGTTGCTACTAGTTTGAGTTATTTGCTGATGTTTACAATTTCCACATCTAAAGTTCTTCGTGGAACTAAAATGAAACTTCCTTTGTTTAATTGGGGAGTATTGCTCTTTGGTTTAATGGCTTTTGTAGGTGTTGTATATTTCATTAAAGATTTGGTTACGTGGAATGTTTGGATTGAGGGTGCAGTTTCATTATCAATTGGATATATAATTTATCTGTATGTTTTGAAGATCTTGGGTGTTTTAGATGTCAAAGAAATTGAGTCGTTTGTTCGGAGAATAACCAATTAATACAACTCAAGATATTTTTCAGTTATGATTTTTATGTCAAAAGCTTTTGCTCTTATTTTTCCATTTTTTGAAAGTTTAGTTTGTAGTTCTTTGTTATTTAGTAGTTCTGAAACTTTATTGTATAAATCAATTGAGTTTTTTGGTTTTGAAAATAATATATCTTTTCTATTTCTGAATAGTTCTTGTGTTTCAGGTAGTTTTGAAGTTATTGTTGGTATTCCCATTGCCATACTTTCAATTACAGATAAAGGGTTTGATTCTGTTGCATCTAAGTTTGGGTAGGGAAAAACAGTTATGTGTGCTTCCGATAAATAATCAATTAGATTCTTTTCATCAAGAATTATTTTGTAGTTTGTTTGATTTTTTAATTGTTTGTCAATTTTCTTTTTGTTTTCCTTGAACGCTTCTGAACGTTTACATAGAAATATGAAGAATGTGTTGTCTTTAAATCTTGGAATTATATCTACGAGATATTTGTATCCTTTCCGGTCTGCAAGTGGTCCGTAGAATAATACCACTTTTTTGTTTTTGGATTTGTTTTTGGATTTTGTTTTGAACTTATTCAAATCAATGTGTGAGTTTATGTACTTAATCTTTGATTTTGAAGTTCCGTATTTTGTTATGATTTCTTCAATTGATTTGCTTCCTAATGTGACCTTTGATAATAAATTTAGAATTGGTGATGCTAAATAAGTCTTGGAGTATTTTGTTTTAGATTTTAATGTGTGTATTCTTTTGACTTTTTGTAGTGGTTTTCCAAGTATTGTTCTTGTTGCAAGCAAAGGCGATGAGCTAAATCCGTGTAGTACATCAAATTTTATATTTTCGCTCTTTTCTACTTTTTTTATTCCGGTCAAAGTGAATAATAATTTGTTAACTTTGTCAGTAAATGGCATTTTTATTCTGTAAACTTTGACTCCGTTAATTGTTTCTTGTTCCGGAAGATTTGGTTTGTGGTCTGTCACAATTATTGTATTGTGACCTCGTGAGTTAAGCTCTTTTGCTAGTTGTAAGGTTGATAAATTTGTAGCTTCGACTTTGTTCTTATGGAATGCGTTTATTACTAGAGCTATATTTTTCATTTTTCTAACTTTTCAGCTTGTTTCCAATCTTCTTCCGTATCGATATTTACAATATTTCTATTTATTATGTAACTTGTGCAGCGTTCGCCAAATAAACTATTCTTTTCCATTAAAGTCTCTGGAGTTATAATATATATTTGTCCGTTTTTCCAATAAGTTTGTTTTAACTCTTGACGCCTTGTTGATTTTTTGTCGTCGTTAATTGGTTTACGGTCTGAAACATTTAGCACTTGTCCGTTATCACTTATCTTTTTTTGCCAGATTGGATTGAAATGTTTTGGTACTGGTGAAAGAGAGATTAGTGAGTCCCAGTTTCCATTTAGTACTGTTTCAATTGCTTCATCAATTTCTTTAGCCTTTTGAAATTGCGCAGTTGATTGTAAAAGTACGATTAATTTTACTTTTTTATTATTGTCTTGCAAGGTTTTTATTGTATGTTGTAAAACTGGAAGTGTTGGTGAATTGTCTTGAGCAAGTTCGTCAGGTCTGTCAATTATTTCAGCACCGTGTTTCATAGATACTTCTTTTATTTCTTTATCTTCTGTTGAAACAATTACTTGCTCAATATGTTTTGATTGTTTTGCTGCAGCGATTGTGTAAGAAATTAGTGGTTTACCATTTAGTAATTTGATATTTTTTCTAGGAATTCCTTTTGATCCACCTCTTGCTGGGATGATTGCAATAATTCCTTCCATTAATAATTTAACCTCTTCTGAACTTTTATTTTTGATTCTGCCAGCGTATTTGCAATTTGTTTTGATGTGTCTGGTTTAAAATATAGCTCGCTTTGGTTGTAATTTCCGTTTTTTATTTGTTTTAGGATTGCTCCTTTTATTTCTTCAGAGTCGTGTGAAACATCAATTACATTCTTGTCTTTTAGACGTCCTTGTTGCCGAGTTCCAATATTTACTGCAGGAGTTCCTAAAAATGAGCTTTCCTTTATTCCTGCTGATGAATTTCCAACAATACATGCTGCGTTCTTCAATAGTTTTGCAAATAAAGTTGGATCTAGAAATCTTACAAACTGTATGTGATTTTGTTCAGTATTTTCTCTATAAACTCTGACTGCTTTGCTTAATTCGTCGGTTCCGGCATCAACGTTTGGCCAAATCCAAATTGTTGGCATCTTTAATTCATGAATTGCTTTAATTGTTTCTTCAGTTTGTTCTTTTGATTTTTTATGTTCAGTTGTAACTGGATGCTGTATAATTATTAGATATTCTTTTGATAAGTCTGGTCTTTCGCCGACTCCAATTGTTTCTCCTTTCCAAATTTCATTTGGATTAAAAGTTAGATCTTGTGAGTTTAGGAATTCTGCATCTGGACTTCCTACATTGTAAATGTTTTCTGGAATTTCGCCCATCTTTAGTATTCGTTCTTTTGATAATTCATTTGTTGCAAAATGTAAGTGTGCAAGTTTTGTTACTGCGTGTCTTACTGATTCATCAATTGTTCCAGTTACGTCTCCGCCTTCAATATGTGCTAATGGAATATTTAGATAGGATGCTGCAATTGCCGGTGCTAAGATTTCATATCGATCTCCTCTGATTAATACTATATCTGGTTCTAGATTTTCAAATGCTGTTGAGAATTCAAGCAATCCTAATCCTGTGGTTTTTGCCATTGCAGTGGGTGTTCCTCCTTCGAGAAGCATTGTTATCTTCTTGTTTATTTTGAAACCATCTTCTTCTATCTTAGTCATTATATTACCATATTTATCAATAAGTGCTGAACCTGCCACAATTAATTGTAATTCTAACTCAGGATGTTCATTGATTGCTTTCAGAACTAGTTTTCCTCGAGCATAGTGCGCTCTATTTGTTATTACAACACAGATTTTTTTCATTCAATAACCTCGATTGTGATTGGATCAAATCTTTTCAGTTCAATTTTTGTAGTTTTACCTAAAACGTTTGAAAACTCTTCGGACGGCAATCCTCCGGCATGCTGTTGTGGACGCATTGCATAAATCAGTTCTTTTGTGATTGTTGTCCCCGCAGGAATATTTTGTCCAGCCATTAATGACTTTCTGAACAAAGGTCTGAAAACTGCCTCATCTTCATTGAGTGTTTTTTCACTTGCTCCTAGACTTCTTTTTGTTAACTCTGAGTTTAATATTTCTTGTTGCTTTTTTGGATTTGATTCTAATTCTCTGATTCTTTTAACTAACTGTTTGAATTCTTCAGGAGTTTGTGATACTTTGTGATCTGCACCATAAAGTTCTCTTGATAAAGTGAAATGTTTTTCAATTACTTTTGCTCCCAACGCTACTGCTGCTACTGCTGCATTGTTTTCAATTGAGTGATCTGAGAAACCGATTGGGATGTCAAATTTTTTATCGTAGAATTTTATTGTGTTCAAGTTTAATTCTTCTGGTGGACAAGGATATTTGGATACGCAATGTAATAATATTGGTTGTACATTTTTTGATTTTAGAAATTCTATAGCTTTTTCAGTTTCTTCTAATGTTGACATTCCTGAAGAGAAAATTATTGGTTTTCCTGTTTCTGCTAAATAATCAAGAGTCACAAAATCGAGTATATCTCCTGATCCAACTTTCCAAACTTCAGGATTTAATTTGTTTAATCTCTTCGCTGCTCCGCGACTCATTGGTGTCGACATGAACAGTATATTTTGTGCGTCACAAAATTTCTTTAGTGGTTTCCAAAATTCAAGAAAAGGTGTTGCGTGTGTATTTCTAGAAACCCAAGAATATCTATCGGAACCTTTTTTTGTGAAATGTGGGGACGTGAATTCAATGTTTAGCACTTCATCATGAACATAATGGGTTTGGAATTTGACTGCATCTGCTCCTGCTTCTTTTGCCTTCAGAACTAACTCTTTTGCGTTGTCAAGATATTCTTCAACGGACTTTGATTCTTCAGTTTGGATAAAATTCTTTCCGATTTCTGCAATGATGAATGTGCGTTCTAGAAGTTTATCAATTTCCATGCGTTGGGGTTGGAACTGATGTTTTAAAGGTTATGAAAGAAAAATAGTTATAGGTTTTTGAAGTCTTTTTCTAGTCCATCTACGAGTAGTTTTATATTATGTTTATCTTTCATTAACTTCTCATATTTTCCTACAAAAAGCATTTGTCCTGGATGAGCTACTTCAATAACTGCATTGACGTATTTGTATTGTTGTTCTGTTGTCAATTTAGTTTTGGTTGCTCTTTTTATTGTTGTAGATAAATCATAGAAATCTCTTACTTTTTCAAAATGATTGAATATGTCATAGTAAACATTTCCAAGAACTATTGCAGGTTTCTTGTGTAATAGTGCTTCCCAACCAGAGTTTGAATTAATTGTTATTACTCCTGTTGAGTTCTTGAGAATGTCATGAGTGTTTGTTTTTGTGTCGATAAGTCTGACATTTTTTAGTTTCTTTATTTGTCTAAGCTCTGAAAGTTTGAATTCTCCCTCTCCATTTGGATGTTGTTTGACATATAGCTTATATTTTATTGGTAAATGTTTAGAGATTGTTTCAATTAGTTGAAATTGATTATAATATTGTGGTGCGCGAAGCAATATTTGTGCATCTCCGCTTCTGTGTAGTGGAAAATAGAAGTACGGTTCATTAAATTTTGGAGGTTCAGTTATTCGTTTAGCTATTGGTTTTCTTAAAGGTCGCATTCCTTGTTCTTTTCCAATATGCCATAAATTTGCATATGGATTTTTGAAGTGTTCATATCGCGCATTGGAATATATGCTTCTTATAAATAATGCCAGTTCTTTTAATCCTGGAACTTTGAATATTGTGTAGGTTAATTTCTTTTCTTTTTTTGTCGGAGTTAGGTATTCCTTAACTCGTTTTACTTGTTTTGGAGTTAATTTTTTATTCTTATTCTTTTTCCAATATTTTGTTAGTTCATCCCAGCGTCCCGCGGGGTCTTTTACAGTTACAAACGTATTTGGGATTGGATTAACTTTGTAAATCATTTGTACAGCTCCAAATTTTGGTGCAACATATCTTGGAACTAAATTTACAAATCGCTCTTGTCCTCCAAGAATTACATCTGGTTTATGTTTCTTCAAATATTCTTCCCAGAATTTGAAGTGTTTTACCAAATCTTGAAACGCATGTTTGCGGTTTTTAGCTGAGTAATTTTTGTCAGCAGTGAGAATTAAGTTCATGTTTGTTTTGTATTTATCTTCATATTTTTCAAGTTCTTTTTGTAAGTTATTAATTTTGTATGTTTCAAATTTATCAAGAATATTTTCCACAGTTTTCCCTCTTTGGTTTAGGAATTTTTGTGCTTTTCTTGAATAAGTAACATTCTGAACTGTGTATCCTCTTGATTCAAATTCTTCAGTAAGAACTAGCTGTCTCTTTGCAAAAGTTACTGAATTCGATATGAATATGATTTTTTGGACCTTTTTCATGGCGAGTTTTATTAATTGGAGTTATAAATATTATGAAATTTAGTACTTTAGCCTTCTGAAATGTTTTTTCCAGATTTGATTGTTTACGGTTTTTAGGTTTTGATTCAGAGTTCCAGAGATTAGTAATTGTGAATTTGGAAGCTTAATTAGTTGTTTATATCTTCTAAGTTGATCTTTTAGGTTTTGAGTGTCGATAGTTTTTCTTCGTTTTGTTAGCGTTGTTATATTTGTATTGATAATTAACGTTTGATCGGGTTTTGGGAATAATTTCAAGAGTAATCTAATCAATATTGATTTTTCAGCATAAGGATATTGTCCATATATATGAT